>DAOVGJ010000190.1 GCA_030672465.1 Pseudomonadota bacterium
GCAACGGTCCGCGGCTTCTGGGGCTTGATCAGGTCTTGACCCTCTTTCAGTGCTGTTACGATGGGGCTTGATCCAGAGGCTTGCGCCCCGTAAATCTTTGAAGGTCCTCCATTCAGGAACCCTAACCTCTCCAGCTCCTTAAACCCTTTCCATATCTTGGTGATCAACGAACCTCCGCCCATGGGAACCACCACATGCTGGGGGAGGTTCCACCCCATCTGCTCAGCAATCTCAAATGCGAAGGTCTTAGATCCTTCGGCATAAATGGGCCTCAAGTTGATGTTCACAAAACCCCAATCGAGGCTCTGAGCAATCTGGCTACAAAGCCGATTTACCTCATCGTAGCTCCCCCTTACACCAATGAGGTTTGTCCCATAGATGAGCGTCCCCAGGATTTTCCCCTGCTCCAGGTCGAAAGGGACAAAGATGTAGCTCTCCAGGTCCGCAGAGGCAGCCATAGCTGCTACAGAATTGGCGAGATTTCCCGTGGAGGCGCATGCCACCACCCTGAAGCCGAACTCTTTCGCCTTGGATAGGGCAACGGAGACGACCCGATCTTTGAAGGAGAGGGTAGGGTAGTTGACGGAATCGTTCTTGATGTAAAGCTCCCTAACCCCAATCACTTTGGCCAAACGTTGCGCCTTGATTAACGGGGTGAAGCCTACCTCAAGACCCACCGTGGGTTCCTGATCTAAGGGAAGGAGTTCCTTATAACGCCACATGGTCTTCGGCCTACGCATGATCTTCTCCACGGTGAGCCGTTCCTTAATTTCCTCGTAGCGGTACATTACCTCCAAGGGACCGAAGCAAAACTCACATACGTAGATGGGAGAAACGTCGTATTTCCTCCCACACTCCCTACATTGTAGGCCATCGACAAATCCCATTTGGCTCCCCTCCAAGGAATATTCTTGACCAAATTAATAAGGAATTATAGTAAAAAAAGAGGGATGAAACCATCCCCCAACCTTCCCAACCAGGTTCTTCAAGGGGGGCTTATGGCGGATGGATATCCCGCTTCGTCTCATCCTGATACATGCCAAATATCTCCATTCCAAGGAGCCCTCCTTCATAAGGAATATCAAAAAAAGCCCCTCCCCCATGATGGTTCGGTTGATAGTTTCATAAATTATAAAATAGCTTTTTTTATTAAATTAGTCAAGATTCCCTATACCTGATTTTTTGATGACCGTTTGAGAACAAATCATCCTCTAAATTTGTGATCAACTGTTTTCCCAGGCCTACTGAAGTCCTGCGAGTCGATTCAGGAATTCCCGGTGGCTTTTGCAAAACTCGTACTTTCCGTCAAGTTGAGCTCGGATGAGTTCCTCCTGCCAGTGGGCATTGTACAACCTGCATTGCGGGTCATCGCAAAAAGGATCCCCGGTCATTTGGAAGAAGAGGGCTTGTATTACATACCCCTTGAGGATCTCGGTTAACCGTGAATCCCCGTGATCGATGAACCTCCCCCTGAGCTCGTCCTTTAAAATCTCTAACGGGATGCCCAATGGTCTTTTGAGGTAAAATTCCCGGGGTTTGGCCGGTGCCTCAACCACCCCTGTGGTCGAGATAAGGGAGGGGAACCCATAGACGCTCACCCTGGCGTGATAGCGGTGATCATCCTCATCCCAGGTCCCCAAGAGCTGATTAGTAAAGATGATATGGCAATGGTTTAAATATCGCTCATCTTCGGAGATCAGGCCCGAAAAAATCCTTTGGAGCCCGAACCCATCGTAGAGGATGCCAAAGGACCTAAAATCCTCTTGTCCAATTCGACGCCTCTCATATGCCACTTCCACTTCCATTGGCCTTCGGTCCCCCGAGTCCCTTCGAGTAGCATCCCTTATACGATGGAAAACGAGCTCTTGGGCCAAACGTTGGATCCGCCGTGGTGTCACCCCTTTAGGTCGGGTGCTGAGATGGTGCCGGAAGAAATTTCCCCGAAAGGCGATATCGCTCCCCTTCATCCATCTCTGAAGGTAGCGGATGATCTCCTGGATGTTCAGATGAGAGATGAAACCCTCCACATAGAGATGGAGACCAGTGATTCGGGGACCCCCTTTCATCCCAGCTTTTCCATAATGACCTCGGCCCCTTTTTTCCCCGATAGCAGCATGGCCCCAAATGTGGGACCCATCCGCGGAAGGCCATAGGTCGTTGTCACGGCCATCCCGATGACCACCAGTCCCGGGTGCACCTCACCGGTGTGTTCTACCACCAGGTCTTCGGACATCTCCACCCACATGGCGCCGAAGCCTTTCGTCTTGACGATGCCCCTTTCCTCTAGCTTTCTTACGACGCAGGCATCATGTCCCGTGGAATCAATCACAAATGTGGATTCCAAGGCGATGGGATCGACGCAGGTGATCTCCCTGGGGAGCGCGCTAATGGGTGTCCAGTTGATGACCGCACCGCTGACGCGGTTTCCCTCACGCAAGACCACGTCGTCGAAGATGGACATGTTGGCGAATTTCACCCCCGCGTCGCAGGCGGCGGCGATGAGTTTGGAACAGGCATGAGGGCCATCGGCAACGTAAAGGCCGCTGTTTACCTCCTCATAAGGAACCCCCAATTCCCTTAGTACCGCCTGTGCGGGATCCCTTACGGTAATCTTGTTCATGAGATAGCCTCCGATCCAAAATCCTCCGCCCAGATAATTGTTCCTCTCCACGATTAGGGTCTTTACCCCTTTGGAGGCCAGTTCCTTTCCGGCCATCAGGCCGCTGGGGCCGCCTCCAATGATGAGGCAATCGCTTTCGACATAGTCCATGAATTGTTTTGCGAACTCTCCCACAATGGCCCTGGTGACTTCCTTCTCTCCGACCTGCGAAAATAGTTTCCTTTCTTCCATTGAATTCCTCCCTGTTTGTCAAATGCTCCGGCAAATATTTGTTCAATTGATCCTCAATTGTTTCAGCTTATCCTCGGCCATGGAGGGGGGAACCAAAATTCCCTTCGGAGGCATGGGGATCGCCTGATACTCCACCTCACCTTAATCACTTCGAGGGCGTCCGGAAGAATGGAAATTGTGGCATTATGGTCCAAATAGATTCTCATCCGTTTCCTTTCAGTTTCCCCTCCTGGTGATGGATTCAAGTAGATTCCAAATGGCCTCACTCAAATCCGCCCAATAATATAGAAACGCATCCGGTTACAGGCATTTCCACCTCTGATACACGCGACCGCCCCCAGCGATCCCTCCAATATCTCCAGAATTTCGCTCGGCCTCATTTGGGAAGGAGATTTGGCCAGAATATAAACGCCCGGGCATCCTGAATTCCCTTGCCCAATCACATATTCTTTACTAAATTAATAAAGAACATGTCGAAAAATCAGGGGGATGAAACCATCCCCCTCCTTTCCAATCGGGATCTTCAAGGGAGCTTATGGCGGATGGATATCTGCCTTTACCTCACCCTGATGCATGCCAAACATCTCCATCTCCAGGAAGATCCCCCTAAATGTAATACATTAAGCTCCGGCCGCGCTCCTTTTGAACCCCCAGAAGCTCCGATTTCTCGCACAGATCTTGGATGGTGACGGAGTCGAAGAAATCCTCCAACTTTTCCCCCGCCTCCTTCCAGATGAGCCGGGTCACGCACTTGGCCACACGGTCGCAATCCTTTCCCGACTTCTCCGGGTGAACGCAAAACACGGGCTCCAATCCCCCCTCTGTCACCCGTATGATATCCACCAGCCTGATCTCCTCAGGGCTTTTAGCCAATGAATAACCCCCCCGTGGGCCCCTTTTACTGGTAACGATGCCTGCGTCTCTCAGTTTCTGAAAAATCTGCTCCAGATACCGGGGGGATATTTCCTGCCTTCTGGCGATATCCTTAATCTGTACCCCCTCTCCCCCTCCATGGTAAGCAATATCAAAAACAGCCCTCACACCATAACGGCTTTGAGTCGATAATCTCATAGATCAAAACTTAACATTATCTACTAAATTAGTCAAGAAAAATTTGTCATAATTCCGTATTTTTTGCCGAACCTAACTCTTTAAGGGAAAATTATGGATTCATGGCACAATGGACTCCCTTGACATTCACCTATAAAGGGAGGTACGATTGGTTAAAAAGTAATACTAGTCATATACTATTTGAAATAACGTGCTATTTAAAGGCACGAAGGAGGCGACGAAGAGGGTAACTTTCTTTGTGGCTCCGGTGATTTCAGCGGTTTTATTGTGGGTCCCGATTACAAGGCCCATTTTCAGGGTTTGGTTCCGTCCGATGATATGGTTACCAGATCGGATGATAGACCCATTTCCCTAGATGTAGTTTTCTTCCATCCCTTTGAAGGCATGAAATAGGAGGATGGGGAATGCACATCTCCGAGGGCGTCTTATCCGCACCCGTGCTGGTCATGGGTGCGGCCATCACTGCCGCGGGTTGTGGCATCGGCCTGAAGAAATTGGATTATGACAGGGTCCCCCAGGTCGCAATACTCACCTCCGCATTCTTTGTGGCCTCATTGGTTCACGTGCCAATAGGGCCATCAAGTGTCCACCTGGTTCTCAATGGACTGATGGGATTACTGCTGGGATGGCCGGCCTTTCCAGCAATACTCATCGCCCTTTTCCTCCAAGCACTGCTCTTTCAGTTCGGCGGCATCACCACTCTTGGGGTGAATACCTTCAATATGGCCTTTCCCGCGATCATCTGTTTTTATCTTTTCGCTTACGCTGTTAAGCAGAGAAACAACCTGATCTCAATGGGAGCCGCTTTTGCCTGTGGGTTTTTCGGAATACTGTTAGGCAGCTTCATGGTCGCCATCTCACTGGTCTTTACGGGGGATCCCTTTATGGGGATAGCAAAGGTCGTGGTCATCGCCCACCTGCCCGTGATGATCATCGAAGGCCTTATAACCCTCTTTTCGGCGGGATTTTTGAAGAAACTCAAGCCAGAGCTCTTGGAGGTCGTCCATGCCAAAAGATAGCCCATTGAAAAGAGAGCGGCTATCTCGAACGAGCTGGCCCTCCGTGATTTTTCTTATCCTGGTCATATTTACCGCCGCCTCTGATACATTGGCGCATAGGGTCGTGCTTTTCGCTTACGTAGAAGGAAATATGGTCTTTACGGAAAGCTATTTCAGCGATGGGAAGAAATGCCAAAATTCAAGGATTGAGGTATTCGACAATTCCGGGAATAAATTGCTGGAGGGGGAAACCGATAAAAACGGTGAATTTTCCTTCAAACCCCCAAAAAAGACGGATTTGAGGATCGTACTCACCGCAAGCATGGGGCATAAAGACGAATACATTATCCCCGCAGGGGACTTGCCGGATGGAGCTGAGGGAAAGGCTTGGCAATCCGATGCTCACGGGGCCGGAGAAAAGGTCTTCCAAGCGGAAAAGGGAGGGGAAAAAGGGGCACCCACCGGGCAGTTGACCCGTCTTGAAATGGAACAGATCCGAACGGTGGTTGACGAGGCGCTGGATGAAAAATTGAAGCCCATCATGAGGCTCCTTGTAAAACGGCAAAACGAGGGAATTTCATTCATCGGGGTGATGGGGGGAATCGGCTTTATCTTCGGCATCATGGGTATCATCCTGTATTTTAGAAGTAGAAAAGGAAGGTAGATGGAGGAACCATATATGGTAGCTGAGGAGTTTTCATCGGGCAATTCCCTTATTCATGATCTTGACCCAAGGATCAAGATAATCGTGGCCACATTATTCTCGATTATCGTAGCCGTTGCGGATCGGACGGAGGTGCTTCTCTTGGCCCTCTTGTTTTCAGCATGCTGCGTCATAGTCTCCAACCTGCCATTGATAAAGGTTATAAAGCGCTTGCTTCTGGTCAACGGGTTCATCCTCTTATTATGGATATTACTCCCCTTCACCTATCCGGGAAAAACCCTTTTCTCATTAGGTCCACTGGACGCTACCGTGGAAGGGATTCGATACGCTCTTTCAATCACCATAAAATCCAACACCATCATCCTTGCCTGTATCGCACTTCTGGGAACGACGCCCATATTCACGTTGGCACACGCCTTACGACATCTCTACGTTCCCGATAAGCTGGTCCAGTTGCTCTTTTTTTCCTATCGCTACATACATGTGATCTATTTCGAA
The DNA here is from genome assembly GCA_030672465.1 of Pseudomonadota bacterium. Classification (GTDB taxonomy): domain Bacteria; phylum Desulfobacterota; class BSN033; order WVXP01. The sequence continues at coordinate 6,083 of DAOVGJ010000190.1, forward strand.
TATGTCAGACTGGTCAACGCCATGAAGATTAGGTGTTTTCGTCCTAGAAGCGACTTACATACTTACAAGGCTTATGCGCACCTGGTGGGAATGATGCTGCTTAAGAGTTATGATCGTTCCGAAAGGGTCTATGATGCCATGCTCTGCAGGGGGTTTAAGGGAAAATTCTGGATGCTGGATCATTTTAGCTTGAAAAGAAGCGATCTCATTCTCTTTATTATCATGCTCCTCTCTATAACGGGATTGGGCTTCCTTCAATGGGGAAAAGGGCTATTCTCATAAGGCTGCAGGACATCACCTTTGGCTATAACTCTACCCAAGATGTCCTGAGAAAATTGAGTTTGACCTTCTCGCAGGGAGATCGGGTTGGGCTTACGGGGCCAAACGGGTCCGGAAAGACAACCCTCTTTCATATTATGCTCGGCCTTCTGAAACCGAGGGAGGGGGATATTGAGATATCCGGGAAAAGGATGCACGATGAAGCCGATTACCGGGAAGCCCGAGAAAGGATCGGCCTCCTCTTTCAGGATGCAAACGATCAATTGTTCTGCCCAACGGTAGCTGAAGACATCGCCTTTGGGCCGCTCAACCTGGGAAAACGGCATGAAGAGGCATTAAAAATCGTGAGGGAAACGTTGGAGATCCTGGGGCTTGTCGGGTTCGAAGATAGGGTGACCTATAAACTCTCGGGCGGCGAAAAAAAGCTCGTTTCCCTTGCAACGGTCCTCGCCATGAAACCCGACATCTTGCTGCTGGATGAACCAACATCCGGACTCGATGAGGAGACAACGGAAAGGATCATCCAGGTGCTCAACCGTTCCTCTACTTCATACATGATCATTTCCCAAGACAGAGAAGTTTTGACAAGGACCACGCGACGCATATACAGGATGGCGAACGGGAAACTGGAGACTTTACTACGTTCCTGATGCCTCAGAGGAAGCACCACCGGTAGGCAATAATTCCAAACGCTTTCAGTAGATATCCCTTCCCGTTGTGGTTGTGACCAACTTCCCGTGTTTAACCCCTCTTGTTCCGATTAACCTGTCGGCCACCTCCTTAATCTCCCGCCTCTTCCCCTTAACCACCAAGACCTCGAGGCAGTTGTGCTTATCCAGGTGTACATGAAGCGACGATATCACCGCACCGTGAACTTGGTGTTGGTAGTCAATGAGCTTTTCCGTGAGATCGCGTATCTCATGGTTATAGACCAAGGTGATGGTTCCCACCGCCTCCCCCTCCTCTTCCTCCCAGGATTCCTCGACCAATTCGTCCCGGATAAGATCCCGAATTGCCTCTGAGCGGTTGGAATACCCCTTCTCGGCGATCATCTGATCGAAACGGGAGAGGAGCCGACCATCCATGGAAACACCGAATCGAATCAATTCAGACATCTCTGTTCTCCTGAAACGTCTATGCAACCTTAGTACTATTTGGATTGGATTAAGTCAATCATTTTTTTCCATTGACGACCCCTTCCAATTTCAAATCCTTCCCCTCCCGTTCGGGTGAGCCCTTCGGTCTGCCCTTGGCCATGAGCTCGGGCCGAATGAAGCTCAGGGTCAAAGACTCACGACGAAGCCGTTCGGCCGAGCTCAAGCCGAGGCCTGCTCACCCTTGATGGGTACCCCATTTCTTCAACAAATTTAGCTCATGGACAATGATGTTCTCGAGAAACTGGGGAAACTTTCGAACCTCTTCCCTTGAAAAAGAGGGGGGTAATACCTATATTATAATGAAATAACCGAAATATAATATGCCGAGGCTCAGTTATTGTGCTCAAATTGATTCTCATCCTTTCCATCATTGGGGTGTGGCTTCTCGTTAATATCTACATTTTTCCCAAGCTCGGCATCAGGACCTGACTATCGAGCCTATGTGATGTCGAGTATCGACAAAAAAAGGAAAAATAGATATCGGAGGGTTCTATGCCAATATACGAATATCGATGTGATGAGTGTGGACATGCCTTCGAAATGATCCGAAGCGTTTCGCAAAGCGACCAAGAGTTGCATTGTCCCATCTGTAAGAGCCCAAACGCCAAAAGGTTGATGTCCGTATTTAGCTCCTGTCCGACCTCCGATAGTAGCTCTGCTGGCTCTGCGCCATCCTGTCGTCCGGGACCGTTTACGTGAAGTTGAGAATTCTCAGCAGTTTGCTGGGTAGGGGTTTTCTGCATATAGGTAATGAAAAAGAACAAAACACCATGAAAGGGGGATGTTTCTATGACTGAGGAGGTGTTATTTCACGCAACGGATGGGAATTTCGACCCCGAAATTCTGAAATCCGATATTCCCGCGATGGTAGATTTTTGGGCCCCGTGGTGCGGGCCATGCCATGTTATCGCGCCGGTGGTAGAGGAGTTGGCGAAGGAATATACGGGAAAGGTGAAAATGGCCAGAATGAACGTGGATGAAAACCCGGCAACACCCAGCCGATATGGAATCAGGGGAATCCCCACGCTCATTCTCTTTAAAAATGGGCAGGTCTTCGATCAGATCGTTGGGGCCGTTCCTAAGTCGAAAGTGGAGGAGATGATTAAGAAGGCCTTGTAATCGTGGAATACGAGCGGATAGATTTTGCCTTGCCTCTTCATATCCCCCCTAGAAATCCCTTCGTGCTAAGTGCTTCGATTCGCAAATACGGTGACGTATTTTGGCGGCTTCATTATGAGATTTTCCTCACTCCATTCGGCCCGAGCGTTCGACTGAGCTCACGCCGAAGTCCTCAGGGTCGAAGACAGTCGAGTCGCTCAGCCGAAGTCTAAATAAGTTCGTCCTCGAACTTATGAATCGAAGGACTAAGCTTAAACACCTAAATAGCCGCGCTTGGATTGTTGTAACTGGAACACCTGTTCTGCCCATTCCCCTCGAGAATATATAAGCATCTTGACTTTTTGGAATTATTGCTTTATTTATTGAGATTGAATCTCAATTTCAACGTTGCCAGCTATGAGACCGGAAGAAAGGATATTTCGAAATTGCCTGGCCTCCAGGGGGTTAAGATATACCCCCGAGAGGAATATCATCCTCCAAGAGGCCTTTAATCGCCACGACCACTTCGAGGCCGAGGACCTCCTTTACTCTATCAGAAAGAAGGAAAAAAGAACCTCGAGGGCGACTGTTTATCGAACCCTGGAGCTCCTGGTACAATGTGGGTTATTGCAAGTGGTCGACTTCGGGGGAAACTCTCACCACTACGAACATGTGTTGGGCCATCAGCACCATGACCATCTCATCTGTGAACGGTGCGGTAGGATCATAGAATTTACCCATAGACAATTGGAAAAACTCAAGGAAAAAGTCTGTCAGGAGATGGATTTCGATGGTAGATCGCACACCCTCAAAATATTCGGCATCTGTGACCAGTGTCGGGGAAATACGAAGCGATAAAAATCTCATCTAACCATGGGAATTAACCCGCGAGGGCGAGGAAACGGGATGATTACTACTCTCGATCGAATACGAACCAAGAAAAATGTCAAGGTCGTGGACGTACTAGGGGGGTGGGGTCTCCGTAGACACGTAAGCCAGTTGGGGATTCATCCGGGGGATATCCTGACCGTATTACGGCATGCGGCCATGGGTGGGCCGATCCTGATCATGATTCACGGAAGCCAGATAGCCATTGGAAGGGGAATGGCTTCTCACATTAGTGTAGAGGATGCCGAATGAAAATGGCCTTAGCCGGGCAACCGAATTGCGGGAAGAGCACCATCTTTAACTATGTAAGCGGGTACAAGGCCGTGACGTCCAATTTCCCCGGAACGACGGTCAAGTATACGGCCAGCAAAATCTATGTGGATGGGTATACCTGCGAGTGTATCGATCTACCTGGGACTTATTCCCTTACTTCAACGGATGCGGCGGAATACGAATCCAGGAAACATCTGATGTCGGGTGGCATTGATGTGATCATCAATGTAGTAGATGCCTCTTTGCTCTCCAGGAGCCTGGAGCTCACCTTTCAATTGATGGAACTGGAAATTCCCATGGTCCTCTGCCTCAATATGGTAGATGAAGCTCACCGCAAGGGGATCGAGATCGACCTCAAAAAGCTCTCTTCCATCCTCGGAATCCCCGTTGTAGAAACCATCGGTGTCAAGGGAAAAGGACTCAAGGAGTTGTTCTCCGAAGCCCTCAACATTTTTAAAAAAGCCCGAAAGGCGGAGACCATCAAGTACAGCCGAGATGTGGAGGAGATCATCGAGTTGATGACCGCTTATCTCAAAGATGACCTTAGAGTGCCAAAAAGGCTTGCAGCCATCAAGCTCCTGGAAGGGGACGAAACCTTTATTGCCATGATATCGGATAGAGACGGAGATTTATCGAAAAGGGTTACAGAGTTGCAAAATATCCTTAGCAACCGTCACGGCCGATCTTCGGATATGGTCATCTCATCCGAGCGCCACTCTCAGGCAATGAATATCTTCGAACAGGCGGCTGAGGTAGTCCATCCTCCCAAGGGGGATATCAGGGTTCAGGTGGACAATATCGTGATGCACCCGTATGTGGGATATGTCATATTGGTACTGGTTTTCTACGGCTTCTTCAACTTCGTCTTTGGCATCGGCGAAAGGGCAGAAGGGCCTCTCATGGGATTGTTTGAATTCTTCACCCAGCGCCTCGGCGAAACAATGGGAAGTAAAACCGTGGGGTTTCTCGTCCTGAACGGAGCACTCCAGGGGATAGCAGGGGGAATTGCCATTGTGCTGCCGTACCTGGTTCCCTTCCTGATCGGGCTTGCCTTCCTGGAGGATGTAGGATACCTGCCAAGGGTGGCCTTCTTGATGGATAGCTTCATGCACCGTATTGGTTTGCACGGGAAGTCCGTCTTTCCCTTAATTCTGGGCTACGGGTGCAACGTGCCGGCGATCATGGCAACCCGAATTTTGGAGTCGGAACGAGATCGATTTATTGTCTCTGTTCTGGCGTCCCTGGTCCCCTGTGCCGCCCGGACAACCATCATATTTGGTCTGGTTGCTTTCTTCATCAGTCCCAATGCCGCCTTGGCCATTTATGCCCTCAATATCGCCGTCATCGCTCTATCCGGTCGGATCTTATCCATGATCCTCCCTGAGGTGACCCCTGGCATGATCATGGAAATTCCCGTTTATCATCTTCCTTCCATAAGAAGCACATTGGCGAAATCCTGGTACAGGATCCGGGAGTTCATCGTCATCGCCTGGCCATTGCTCATCGTCGGAAGCGTTATACTGAGCCTGATGGAGTTTTGGGGAATGGACCAATTCATCAACGCCATGCTTTGGCCAATTACCTACCTGGTGGGGCTTCCCGAGGCCGTGGGAACAACCCTCATCTTCGGCGTTCTTCGAAAAGAGCTCTCCATGATCATGCTGATTCAAGCCCTGGGAACTCCTCATATCCTCACCGTGATGTCCAAGATGCAGGTCTTGGTTTTTACGGTATTCGTTGTCTTCTACATACCCTGTCTTGCAACCATCGCCGTCCTCTGGAGGGAGATTGGCTCGAAGAGGGCCCTACTTACCGTCCTTTTCACCCTCATCCTTGCTACCGGGCTTGCCCTCGCAGCAAGGGTACTGGGTGCTTTTATCTGGTAAACAGGAACGTGTTAGGGGCCATTGTTCTCGCTATAAATTACTGATAGCCCCTGGAACACATCAAAATCAGCTTCCTTAAACATTTCGATACAGGATCTCACGTCCGATCCTCTCCCCTGGGAGGTATCAACCTCGGTATCACCCGGATTAGTGCCTACTTCCGCCCAGAAGAGATTTCCCCCTGCCGTCGCACCCAATAATATATTGGGTTCATGAGTGCAGTTTCCAATAAGGTCTCTCCCCATAGCCAATCGAACGACTGCAACTAATAAGGCCATAAGAAACAACGGTAACGCCTATCACATAACTGGCCGAAAGGATGATCGTGAGGTTCTTACTTTGTAATGGGTGCCCTCCGATAAGATGATGGAAACTTGATACAAATGCACCGACCATCAGAATAAATAACATACCCTTATGAGGATAAATTTTAGGTGGTGCCACTGCAATAGCTCGATTGGCACTCAAGTCAAAAAATGTCATTGCCGTGCAATTAATTTGTTCGTAGGCAAATATCATGACTATGGATACCACACAATGATACTGCCTTCCCTTAACACAGCCTGGAGGATGAGGCTTCCATATTTCCCCTGGGACAGGAGTTCTAAACCATCGAGGCAAATTCCCCGCAAGGGGAAATCAAGGGAATGAATGTCAAAGTATATTGGCACAGGTTTTGCTGCGTGATTACTGATACTCCAGCCGAGATATTGAGTTCCGGGGGGAGAAAAGGGGATGTTATCGTGATCATGCCGAAGATAGAGAACAAGGTCGTTGTCCGGTATCGAGACGGAAAAATGCTGAAGGGGTTCACTTACGACTTTAACCCCCACAAGGAAATCTTCCACGTCACCAAGAAGACCCAATATGCCAAGGAAGTCGCCGAGGTGTCCAATTCCCAACTGAAGGCGGTTTTTTTCGTCAAGACCTTCGAGGGAAATAAAGATCATCGGAGTTCCGATGAGTTCTCCTTAGATAGCCTTAAAAACATTCCCGGTTTAAAGGTAAAGGTTACCTTTTCCGATGGGGAAGTGATGTACGGATCGACCAATGGGTATGCACCGGAAAGGAAGGGTTTTTTTGTTTTCCCCGCCGATGAGGAGAGCAACAACGAGAGGGTCTTCATCATTAGGGAATCGACAGTTGCGGTGGAAACGTGGCG
>DAOVGJ010000027.1 GCA_030672465.1 Pseudomonadota bacterium
CGGCTAGCCTGTTTTCATCCACCCAGCAAGCTGGGTGGTATTCAACAGGCATTTCTTATAAAAAGGATGGAATCCTCACCCTTTGATTAAAAGATAACCCTCAGAACCGCATCAATCTCCCTCAGGGCCTTCATGATTCCTGGAGCTTGGGTGGGCTTTAGTTCCTCAAGCTCGAGCTCGGATAATACTCCATATAAGCCGTCGAAGGCTCCCCTTACGTCCAGGTCGTCGTCCATCTTCTCCGCAAAGATTCCTTTAATTCTTCGGACCACCTCCCCGTCAAGCTCAGCCTTCTGGTTTGCCGTGGCTCCGATCTTGTTGAGCATTTTTCTGAATTTTCTCAGCTTATTCGCTGCTGAGCGCATGTTTTGGTCTGAATAGTCAAGTTTCTCACGATACTGGCCATATATGAGGAAAAACCGTATTTCACTGATATCGTACCCTTGCTCCAGGAGCGTATCCGTATAGTAAATGTTTCCCTTGCTCTTTGACATCTTTTGGCCATTTACCTGAAGGTGATGGCAATGGAGCCAAAACTTCGCCATGGGATATGGTCGTATCGATTCAAGGATTGCCCGGGTGTAGTCGTGGTGTCGGAAGAGGTTGTCAAACCCGCCACAGTAAATGGAAAGAGTCTCCTCAAAGTGCTTGCTGATCATACTGGGATCCTGGATGTTCCAGGATGGCCTACCCTTTCCAATCTTCGTATCCCAGCAAACCGGATCGCCCTCTCTGCATCCGTGCCAGAGGATGAAATCCCCCAGGTTCCACTGCATTCCAGGACACGTATCCTTATGAAATCGCCTCTTTTTGGCTGGCCATTTGGTCATATCTAGTCCAAAAAGCTCTCCAAATCCAGGGAATTTCAAAGGCTCGAAATAGATATTTCCACGATGCCGATATGCGATCTTAAGGTCAAGGAGACGTTCTATAATCTCGACGGCCCTGTCAACGTTCTCTGAGGCTTTGGGAAGGTAATCCGGAATCTTCATCCTCAGGAGGTTCATTTCCTCCATAAAATCCTTGATATTCACCTCTGTAAGACCTTTAACGCTCATTTTTCTCTTTTCAGCCTCTCTAATGGCCTTGTCCTCGATATCGGTGAAATTCATCCCCCTCTTGACCGCATAGCCCGAATACTCCAAGTATCGGACCAGAACGTCTTCAAATAAAAAGGTCCTGAAATTTCCGATATGAGCCCTTTGGTAGATCGAGGGACCACAGGTGAATATGTTAACCACTTTCTGGTCAACCGGCCGAAATGATTCGATCCTTTTTCCAAGGGAGTTAAAGAATTTCAGCAAGGTCCATCCCCCTTTCTATCTATTCCTTGTCGCAGCTATGAGAGTTCCCTTCCCAATGCATGTAATAATAATGTAACATGAATCCTATGATATCTTCAAAAGGCCACGGCACCCCTATAGATAAAAAGGCAGGCGAAAATTTTGTATGGGATCAAAGCGGCGGTAGGTTAAGCGGAAAGGCTAAAAGACACCTTTTACCCTCGATTTGGCCATACCACAAGTGCCGAAAAGGAGTGATAGATTGTTGCCCTGATCTCCTGGAGCAAACATTCTTTTCAGTGAGCGAAAAGGGTTTTGGGCAACTGATCGTTAAAGCTTGACCCCGATCTGGAGTCATACTCCTTTAATCATTAATGAGTTTTTCCCTTTTACTCACAAGCCTCGGGTCGATATTCCCCGGCCCCCCGCACTCCGGAATGTAGCAGGTCACATCGGTAAAGGTACAGGCCTGCTTGCAGGAAGGGCAGTTATTAGGCGGGGCCTCTGCCTCAAAGGTATAATCGCAATTCGAACATTTCCATTGGGCCATTGATCTCACCTTCTCTGGGTTCATATTTCCATAACGAAGCCTTTAGGCCTGCAAATTGCTACTTTACCTATATTTTACAAGCCCCTTTGCCATTTTATAGCGCTTTTCAACTTCCGGCCAATCGATGAGATTAAAGAAATTCTTAATGTATTCAGCACGGCGATTTTGATATTTGAGATAGTAGGCGTGCTCCCAAACATCACAGACCAACAGGGGATAGACGCCCCAGATGGTCAGGTCCTGATGCTTCTCTGCCTGAAGGATGATGAGATAACCCCTGAAGGGCTCAAAGGCCATGATACCCCACCCACTCCCCTCAACCGCCTTGGTAGCAGCGGCAAACTGTGTCTTAAGCCGGTCGAATCCTCCGAAACTTTTTTCCATTGCCGCCAGGAGTTCGCCCTTCGGTTTTCCTCCTCCTTTGGGCGACATGTTATCCCAGTAAAGGGTATGAAGGACATGGCCGGAGCCGTGAAAGGCAAGCTCCCGTGACCAATGTTTGATCAAGCTGAAATCGCCTGACGCCCTGGCTTCCGATAATTTCCTCAATGCAATGTTGAAATTCTTCACATAACCGGCATGATGCTTGTCATGGTGGATGGTCAGGGTTTCTTTGTCGATCCAAGGTTCCAGGGCATCGTAGGGATAAGGGAGGGGAAGGAGCTTACATTCCCCCTGCTCCATGGGCCTTGCTCCTTTCTTGCCAGAGGCATGGGCTGTGCCGTACAAGCCGCCTAATCCTAAGGCCATTGTGGCCACACCAAAACCCTTCATCATCTCTCTCCTGGTAAATGAATGATCCATACTATCACCTCCAATGAGCTTTTTAGATCGTATCTATATCCTTCTCCATTCCTTACTTTAATTTATACAAAAAGTTCCATAGGATTTTCCAGATGGCTCTTGCCTGGGCATCACCAATTAACCTGCGGAATTTGTCCCTTGCTCCATTGACACTCCTACAGCCTCTATGTATAAATAGCTCCATTCATAGCGGATTCCCCTGCTCGGCAAAAAAGGGGGAATTACCCTCAATTTCCCCCAAAAGGACTTCTACGGTGAAGGGAAAAACAGACCGGTTCTATTACGGCTGGGTAATTGTAGGCGTCTCATTCTTTACCCTCTTTTTTAGCCTGGGTATTCGTTGTTCCTTCGGGGTGTTTTACGTTGCCATCCTGCAAGAATATGGCTGGGGGCGCGGAGAGACGGCAGGAGCCTTTTCCCTCGCCATGGTGATCCATGCCCTTTTTGCGATGGTGACGGGAGGCCTTATCGATCGCTTCGGTCCCCGCACGCTCTTTCCCCTTGGTGCAACTTTCTTGGCCATGGGTCTTGCTGCGGCTAGTCGCATCACCGCTATCTGGCACCTTTACTTCTTCTTTGGGGTGGTCATGGCCATGGGCATAAACACCCTTGCCTTTTCCCCCCACATGTCTCGCATTCCTAAATGGTTCATCAAGAGAAGGGGGTTGGCTAGTGGCTTAGTAGTGGCGGGAATCGGCGTGGGAACCATGGTGATGGCCCCCCTGATTCAGTTCATGATTGATAGTGTAAGTTGGCGTCCCGCATTCCTGGTTCTTGCCGGTATCGTTCTGGTTGTAGTCGTTCCGATGACGGGACTCTTTCAGCGTCGCTCTCCAGAGGATGTGGGCCAGTTCCCCGATGGCATTGTTCCGGATTCTGGCCGAACCCTCCACCCCCAGCCGGAAGGGTCTCCGAAAGATACCCGGTTCTCCCATCTCTCGGAACAGTGGACGCTAAGAGCTGCCCTCTGCACCCGGGGTTTCTGGTGGATGGCCTTGATAAATTTCTCGGCGGGTTTTTCTATCAACATGCTTGTGGTGCATCAGGCAGCGCACGTGGTTGATGCGGGATACAGCCCGAGCCTGGCGGCCTTCCTCGTTGGATTGGTTGGTCTGCTTAATTCGATAGGGGCGATTCTCTCTGGCCTTATCTCCGATCGTGTGGGCAGGGAAATCGCGTATACCTTGGGAGGCAACTCCGCCCTTGTAGGAGTATTGCTCTTTCTCCTTATACGGGATACCGCCTTTCCCTGGATGATCTATGCCTTTGTAATCCTCTTTGGTCTCGGTCACGGCTCGCTTCCGTCAATCTATGCCGCCACAACGGCCGATCTCTTCCCCGGGAACTCACTGGGGCGCATTATGGGGACATTTTCGATAGCATGGGGGCTCGGTGGGGCGCTGGGACCTTTTCTCGGTGGGTATTTTTACGATCAATTAGGGAGTTATAGCCTCCCCTTCCTCCTGGTGATGGTCAGTATCAGTCTGGGGGTCCTCGGAATTTGGAGGGCAGCCCCGCGTCACCGGGGATCCTTCATATGAGAATTGATCTACACTGCCACAGTAAATACTCTCACGATAATTATCTTGAACCTGAGGAATTGATAGAACAGGCCATCAAGATGAATCTGGATGGCGTTTGTTTTACCGAGCATCATTCTCTCACGGCCTCAAGGCCTGTGGAAAAAATTGAAATTCCCCAAGGTTTTCATATTTTCAGGGGCCTTGAAATATCAACCGATCGGGGGCATCTCCTGGTATATGGATTAAGGGACGATTCCTGGAACATATGGACCAGAGATAATTATCTGGATGTATTCCAAGTGTTAGAAATTGTTCATGGCCTTGGGGGAATCTGTGTGCCGGCTCATCCATTCAGGGGGTGGAATTCCTTTGGTGAAGATGTTTTGAGGATTGAGGGTCTCGACGCCATCGAAACCCATAATGGTCCAAACTTTGAAGATGAGACCCGGAAAGCCACCCATGCCGCCCGGATTAAAAATCTCCCCTCCATAGGGGGCAGCGATTGTCATATTAAGGAGCATGTGGGCAGGGCCTTCACAGAGTTTAAACATCCTGTACACACCATCGATGAGTTGATTGAAGAAATAAGGAAGGGAAATTGTAGAGGAATGACCCCATAATGGATAGATATTTGATGAATTCCCAATACCTCATGGACCTATAGTGGTAAATTGGAACGAGATTCACAAGAAAAAAGGCAGGGTTTCAGAAACGACCCTGCCTTTTGTTTTAGACATACACGTATAGTTCAAATTATGTCATCCAGGTCGATCTCCTTCTTTTTGCTCATCTTGTGAAGTTTCTCTATGGCCTCTGCTTCGATTTGGCGAATCGTTTCCGGGGCAAGGCCAAAGCGTTTCCCTATGGATTCTAGCGTATGTATATCCTCTTCGTTCAAGCCAAACCGAAGGGTGATTACCGTTCTCTCCATATCCGTCAGTAATGCCAGCCATGAATTTACCATCTGCAGCTTCATGTCTTCGTTTCCTGCCTTGAACATACTTGTTACCCTCTTTACTCCCTGCCTCAATGCATGCCTCGTTGTTCCCCAAAGTAATGAATCCGAGTCACCAATTGCCCCCCTTTGGAAGGGCCTCCGAGAAAGGGCATGCAGATATTTGGACAATTTCCCGTGCTCCCGATCCGAGGTGGGAGCGAATCGTAATCTCGCCTGAACCTTATTTCTAGATTCTTCGATTTCCAGGATCCT
>DAOVGJ010000258.1 GCA_030672465.1 Pseudomonadota bacterium
TCCGGCGGTACTGGAGAGGCCAAAACAGGAGGCAACTATGCAGCCAGCTTGCTCGCAGCAGAAGAGGCCAAAAAAAAGGGTTTCACCCAGGTTCTCTGGTTAGATGGATGTGAAAAGATGTGGGTAGAAGAGGTGGGAACCATGAATATGTTTTTTGTTATAGATGATGAGGTCATAACAGCACCTTTGACAGGAAGTATTTTAGGAGGTATCACCAGAGATTCTGTAATCAAAATAGTCAGGGATTGGGGTTTGAAGATAAAAGAGAAATCAGTCTCTATCAATGAAGTCCTTGCTGCTTCCAGCAGTGGACAACTTAAGGAGGCCTTTGGAACTGGAACCGCAGCTGTTATATCACCAGTCGGGCAGATAACATATGAGGATAAAGACTATGTTATAGCCAGCGGTAAGATGGGCGAGCTATCACAAAAACTGTACGATGAAATTGTAGCAATCCAGTACGCGGAAAAACCAAACCCTTATGGATGGACAGAAAAAATAGGATAGGGACAGGTACAAATGAAATTTCGCTGATTTTTCCACATTTGGTGGGATAGAGATTCTATATGTAAGAAATATCGCTACCAACCTTGATGAACTCGTAAAAAGTCAAAAATGGGACGGCAAAGTAAAAAGCTCCAAATGCAAGGCTTGCGAATCTTGAGGAATGAGGCGTACTTACCAGTACGCCGCAATGACAAAAGATGAAGCGTAACGTAGCAGTTGGACTTTTTACGAAGCCGTCAGTAGCAAAGTAGACAACCATCACAGACTGCCACATTCTGATTGGAGATTTTGTGCAGATTTACTATGGGCCTTGATTTTCTATCGTAAAGATGGTTAAATTCAATCCAGCGGTGTAAGTTGTAAGGAGTTTTTCAAGGATCGTATATAAAGACCGCACATGTCCCATCATATTATGCGGCTTTATGATAGACCCAGAAAGCTGTTACAACTTACCAGAAAATTTTTATCAGAAAGGAGTGAGTTGTAATGGCTAAAGGACAGGTTAAGTGGTTTAACGAGAAGAAGGGCTATGGGTTCATCAGTCAAGAAGACGGGGATGACGTATTTGTCCACTTTTCCGCCATTCAGAGAGATGGATTTAAGACCCTTCACGAGGGGGATGAAGTCGAATTTGAAATCTCCCAGGACCAAAGGGGTGCTAAGGCCTCGAATGTTGTGGTATTGAAATGAGAGAGAAGGACTAGCGTCACCGATAGACCCCCGGGGGAAAATGATCCCGGGGGTTTTTTCATTCATGAAAGGACGGAATCGCTCATGCGATCCCTAATGTTGTTCCCACCTCTGATCTTTCCTGCCTAAATAATCCCAGCTTCAAATCCATCTCAGCTAAATTATGTGAAATTGTCTCCCCAGTCCTCTCGCATTGTCATTTAGTTATACACTCCTCCGTTCGAAATACATCCCAACACAAAAGAGAACAATGGAAAGGGCGAGGGGTATCTGGAATATCTCTCTCCCCCCAGAGAGGACCCTCTTACCCACTACTGCTGGATCCCTGAAAATTCCCCGGAGCTCTTTACCCGAACGTAGTCGGATATATCTCCCCCCTGTCACCTGTGAGATTTGCCCCAAGATCCCTTCATTCAATCGAGTACTAACCTCTTTGCCCTCGATTTTGAGCCACTCCTTAAACTTACCCTTTTCGTACACGGGAATTCTGGAACCCGTCAGGCTTCCAAGGCCTGCAGAGACCACACCGATGCCATTTGCGCTGATGTCGGCCAGGATCCCACCGAGATTTTCAGGACGGATATGGCCGCCGTCGGAAAAGAGGAGAATGATCTTTTTCCTGTCGCCTTTTTCGAAGAGATGGACCGCCTCCGACAAGGCCTTACCGATGTTGGATCCCTGAGAAGGAGCCGAATCCACCCCGACCCAATTCTTCAGGACAAATGTCAGGGCTTGAAAATCATCGGTGAGTTCGGCCTGGGGAAAACTGTTCCCGGCAAACGTCACGATGCCAAGCCTGTTTCCGGCTAGCTCCGGCAGACATCCCAGTAGAATATCTTTTGCCATTTCAACTCGAGAAACCTCCGGGCCACAATCCTCGGCCGCCATGCTCTTGGATACGTCCAGAACGGCCACCACGTCGAGAGTCCCCTCCTTGATCTGCCCCGAATTTCCGGAAAGGAGAGGCCGGGCGGCGGCCGTAATCAAGAGGGCAAAGCAGAGGACTGTCGGTAACCTCTGATAAACGATTTTCCGATTGCAGGAGAGCCGGGAAAACTGGGCGAGCAGGTCCATTTTTCCAAATTCCTCAAGGATGGCCTTCCTCCGGCGAAAGCCCAACACAATGGCTCCCAGAACAAGGGGCAGTACCAACATGGCCCAAAATGCTTTAGCATTCAGAAATTCAAGGGACATGGCTCCCTAAATGCCTGGCCTATCCGAACCGTGTTGACCCATCTGGTTCTTATCCTCTTCCTCGTCCCCCGGCTCCGGGTTCAGAGAGGCCTGGCTCCCTTCATCGGGGAATGCCATGGGATAGAAAACATAGAGCCGTTCAAGGTTGTATTTGGTTTCCCAATCGGTGGGATCGAGCCGAAGGGATTCTTTGTACATTTCGGCCGCCTTTTTCGGCAGCTCTAGTCGAACCAGAATGTTACCGATGTTGTAATAGGCTCGTTTCTTCCAGAAAGAATCACGGCTTTTTCGAATGACACCATAGAAATGCTCCATTGCCTTCGCGAGGTTATCTGCACGGTAGGCCCTTACTCCCATGTTGTATGAAATGAGATCCTCTGACGCGAAGAGGCTTTCCCTCGCCTTTTCGAGGTACTGTTGGTCCAATCGATTCTCCTCTATGGCTTTCACCGCTCCTCCAATCAAATCCGTATACCAGTACTTCTGGTAGAATCCATAGGAAAGACAAAGCCCTGCGATTATAATCAAATAAACCCGAATCGAACGTATATATGCGATCGCCCCCATGGCGGACCTCCTAACAGAGCTCGACAAAAAGGGTATTGCGCAGCAGCGTCAAAATGAACAAAAGACACAACGCCAATAGGACAAATATGGGATAGAGCTCCTGGCTCTTCCCCTGAATTTCTATTTCGACTCTGCTGGGTTCCAGGCGGTCTATCTCGTCAAAGGCCGCGGTTAAATCCCTTGCCGACTCAGCGGCGATGAACCGTCCCTCGGTCCGGTCCACGATTTCCAAAAGATCGCTATTTTCCTTCCTCAGATTGACTCCCAGGAGATAGAGATGGACACCCATCTTTTTCATCTCCGTAACGATCATCTCTTTCATCTTGGCCTGGATTGTGGCCTCGCCATCGGAGAGGAACACCAGAATGCGACTCGCCGACTGTCCCATCTCCCTGAAATGCTCCACGGCCTTCACAAAGGGCTGTGCAAGATTGGTTCCCCCATAGAAGGTGGCCCCAAGCCTACCCACTTTTTTCGATATGAGGCCGAGATCCCTTGTCAGGGGCCAGCTTCCAAAGGTTTCATCCCCAAAGACCAGCAGTCCGATCCTATCGTTTTCCCGCTTTTGAATGAACTGGAGCGCTGCCTTTTTGGCCTCATCTATCTTCCTTGGTCCATCCGCCGCGGGCCAGGCGTTCCCCATAGCATTTTCCATACTATAGGAGAGGTCCACGACGAGAACGATATCACGGGCGAGAAACCTCTCGTGTTGAACGACCTTTCGCCATTGAGGCCGGGCAAGCCCCACAATCAGCAGGGCTATCGTGATGACGAAGAGAAACTGCGGCAGGTGCCCCCACAGCCTCAATCCCCCCTCGGCCTCCAGGAGGGAAAGATGCGGGTACCCGAGGAAAGCGGTTTTCCTGGTGAGGAAAAGGGGCAAAAAAATGACTCCCGCAAGTAATAGAAAAGGATAAGCCAACCGTATCATGCTTGCTTCACACCTGGATGCGTTGTTTCTTCCATGCTTTCCATGAGCCCATTGAATCGTCTCATAACCGACTCAACATCCACAGGGGCATCTCCTTCGTAGATAACCTGGTTGATTCTTGCCACCAAGCCCTTGAGCTCTTCGTAGAATGGACGGTCCTTTAACTGATGCACAATCTCCATCGATGGCCTATTCGCGGTATTTAGTCCATAGACATCTTTCAGGAAATCCCTCAGGATCGTATTGATCTCGAAGAACAGGTGCTTTCGATGATCTTCGTAGTTGAAGCACCTTTCCCTGGCTTCCTGGAGCGTCTTCAGGGCGCGATCCCTGGGCGTGGGATTCGCGCTTTGCTCTCCGACCCTCCGTCTCCTTCGGACGAACTCCCAAGGCCAGGTGATGAGGACTACGAAGACCATGAGGCCCCCCACAACGATGGTAACTTTCCAAATAACGGCCATCCTCTCGTCCATGATGGGGCCCTTAATGTCTTTCATGGGGCCGTAGTAGGCGGCCGTCCGTGATACGAAAATATCAAAGGATTGCGAAAAGAGGCTCCGATAATGATACTTAGATTCTACCGGATTCCAATCCCCCTTCGTTGCGTAAGAGATGCGGAGGGGGGGAAATTTCAGCCTGTCCACAGCGATGGCAGGCTCGAAAGACTGGAGCTGATAGACCACCGTGTAGATAGTTCCGTCGCCCTTTCGGCGCTTATGAACCCTCACATTCCGAACCTCAAAAGGTCCGTGGATCTCCTCTTCCCGGGGGAGGTTCACCAGGTCTACAACGGGTCCCTCCCTCGTCTCCAGGGTGACCGTCAGGGGAATCTCATCACCGATATGGAAACCGAAGTTCCTTGGACAGTGAAAATCGACGGTTATGGGAAAGGCCTCATGATCCGAGGAGTCCCCCTCCTCTGACTGGACACTGCGGTTGTCCGAGGATACAGTTCCCAGGGCGAGGGAGGCAGCAAAGAATGTAAGCAGGAGGAACTTTTTCATTTAATGGGCTCTCCTCCGGGCCAGGAAAAGCCTCCCAATTTCGCTGACATAATCGGTTTCTTGATTTATCCAGAGAGCATCTATGCAGAGGCTTTGAAACAACGCCTTCAGGCCCTGCTCCCTGGCCTCTACTCGTTTCTGAAATACCGCCTTCCTTCCGGTCCATCCCAACCAGATAGCCCTGCTCCTGCCGGTCTCCAGATCCCTCAAAGCAGCGATGCACCACCTTTCGGGGAGAATCTTTTCCCTCGGGTCCCAAATGACAATGGAAACTACGTCATGCAGCAGGGCAGCGGACTTGAGGGCCCTTTCGATTCCCTCAAGATGTTCCTGGAAGTCAGCGATGAGAAATACCAGGGACCGCTTTGCCGGCAGCCTGGAGAGGGCTTGGACCAATCCTGCCCCTCCGTTTCCATCAGATCTCGTTTCGAGGACCTTCTGAGGGATCAGAAGCCTGTAATCCTTGGGATTTCGGAGGGGCCATTGAATTTCAACATCGGATCCGTAGCCAATAAAACCGACTCGGTCGTGGCATCGCCAGGCTGCGTGAGCCAGAATTGCGGAGATTTCCGCCGCCAATCTCCGCTTCGTCACCCGAACCGTTCCAAAATCCATTGATTGGCTCAAATCCACGAGGAGAAAAACGGCGAGGTTGGTCTCAGTCAGCCGAGTGTTCTTCAAGATTTGGTGGCCTCCCGTTCTTGCGGTGGCCGACCAGTTTATTGATCGGGGGCTATCACCCAACTCATATTCGGAGATCGTCTCGAAGTCTGAAGATCCCCCCACCTGGCGGCTGGGCCAGATTCCGAGATCATGCTGGCCCGAATACCAGCGAACATAGTAATCCACCTCTGCAATCTTTGCGAGGATCTCTTTCACGGTATATGAACTCCGTCCAAGATCTCTTGGATAACGGCTTCCACGGTCAGCCCTTCGGCCTCGGCGGAAAACTCTAAGAAAATTCGATGCCTGAAAACATCCCTTGCCACGGCCTGAATGTCTTCAGGATAGACGTGCTGACGGTTGTGCAGGAAGGCCTCGACGCGTCCCGCATCCCTCAGGGCCAAGGTTGCCCGAGGGGAAGCGCCGAGCTTCACACATCCCTCAAGTGCTTTCAACTCAAACTCCCCTGGAAAACGGGTCGCTCGAACCAGGTCAACGATGTATTGATGGGCGTACTGTTCCACGGATACTTCCCTCTTTATGCTCTCCCTCAGCTTACAGATGTCATGGGGCTCGAAGACCCGCTGGATGGCTCTGACCTTATTCCTCTGATCGAGGTTAACATTGGTGAGGATATCAATCTCATCTTTCGGGCTGGGATATTCGACCACAACCTTGAAGAGAAACCGATCCAACTGGGCTTCAGGAAGGGGATAGGTGCCGTCCTGTTCAACGGGATTCTGCGTTGCGAGGACAATGAAGGGATCGGGCAGTTCAAGGGTGTCTTTCCCCATGACGGTGACTTGGCGCTCCTGCATGGCCTGGAGCAGAGCAGCCTGAGTTTTTGCGGGGGCCCGGTTAATTTCATCCACCAGGGCCACATGGCAGTCGGTCAGGGGACCCTTCTGAAGTTTGAAGCGATTTCCAGTGTAGACATAGGTCCCAAGGAGGTCGCTTGGGAGCATATCGGGTACCATCTGGATCCTTCGGAATACCCCTCCCATGGCTGCTCCCAGGGCCGACACCAAGAGGGATTTGGCCAATCCCGGAACACCCTCGAGCAGAACATGGCCATCGGCAAGGAGGGCCACGACAATACGACAGATCAAGGGCTTCTGCCCCACGATGATTTTCTCTATCTCAGCCACGAGGCCCTGAATCTTCTCGATGCCTTCATGGAGGCTTGATTCTGATTTTTCTTTACGATGAGCGGCGAGTTGCATGGAAACCCCCAATTTGCAAAATGTGTTTTATTTCCTTTATTGCAATTGATATGCCAAAATTTTTCCTCATCCCCATGGGATTTATCGGAAACAACCCCATGGGTGCCGGGCCAGATTATGAAAATTTTTCAACGTATACGCAAAATTTATCAGGATTTAACTGGAATTAATTGCAAGCATTCAGATTTTATAAGAGTTATGGTACTATACTCAGGGACAACGCTTTTTCCCAAGAAATTCGGGAAACTCCAGCCCCCCACCCCCTTGACATCTCATGGGATTCGAGTTAAGTTTATAACGAATTTTGCTAGGGGAGCCCAATGGGCTGAGAAATTCCGTCCCAAGACTCGGGATGGGGATGACCCTTCGAACCTGTTTGGGTAATTCCAGCGTAGGGAAGCGGCGATTGAAAAAATAGATAAGGGCCGTAATACCGAGACGGAATTGCGGCCCTTTTTTTGAAAGGAGATGGATATGGAGCTGAATGAAGTGGTCATTACCAAGGCAATTATCGAGCGGTTCACGAGGAAACTGGAGGAAAACCTCGATCTGGATGTGGCCGTGGTGGGAGGAGGTCCCTCCGGCCTCGTGGCATCCTACTATTTGGCAAAAGCGGGGTTCAAGGTCGCCATCTTTGAGAGGAAGTTGAGCATTGGAGGGGGAATGTGGGGTGGAGGGATGATGTTCAATGAAGTGGTGGTCCAGGAGGAGGGAAAACGAATCCTGGATGAATTCGGCATCCGAACCGAGCCTTATGAAAATAACTACTATACGGCCGATTCAATAGAGGCTACCGCCACCATCTGCTCCCATGCTGCCAAGGCTGGAGCCACCATCTTCAACCTCATCAGCGCTGAAGATGTGATGGTCCGGGAGAATCGGGTAACGGGCCTCGTTTTAAATTGGAGCGCCGTGGAAATGGCTAATCTGCACGTCGACCCCCTCGCCATTCGATCCAAATATGTTATCGACGCCACGGGTCACACCACTGAAGTGGTAGCTATCATCCAGAGGAAGATGGGTGGACAGCTTTTCACCGAGACGGGCAAGGTGGTGGGGGAGAAATCCCTCTGGGCGGATGCCGCGGAACGGGATACCTTGGATAACACCAAGGAGGCATTTCCGGGGGTTTTCGTGGCAGGGATGGCTGCCAATGCTACTTTTGGTTCGTATCGAATGGGGCCCATTTTCGGGGGAATGCTGCTGTCAGGAGAGAGAGTAGCCGAGCTCTTGATCGAAAGGCTTCGCCAAGGGGGAGGAAAGGGATAGTGAAGAGGATATTAACCATCGCCGGGTCGGATTCCGGAGGAGGGGCGGGAATTCAGGCCGACTTGAAGACCATTACCGTCCTCGGTGGGTTCGGCATGAGCGCCATTACCGCCCTAACGGCCCAGAATACCGTAGGGGTTCAGGGAATTGTGGAATTGGATGCGGGGTTCGTGAAGAAACAGATCGACTCCGTGCTCTCCGATATCGGGGCCGATGCCATCAAGACGGGGATGCTTGCCAATTCGGAGATTGTACGGGGCGTGGCGGAAAAAATCAGGGAATATGGCATCGAGAAAGTGGTCGTCGATCCAGTGATGGTTGCCAAAAGCGGGGACGCGCTCTTGAAAAAGGACGCCCAGGAAACGGTTAAACGAGAGCTCCTTCCCCTTTGCTATGTGGTCACCCCCAACCTTCCCGAGGCCTCCGTGCTTTCTGGTCACGAGGTGAAGGGGCTCGATGATATGAAAGGGGCGGCCATGGTGATTCATCAACTGGGGGCCAGAAACGTCCTGGTAAAGGGAGGCCATCTCCCCGGCAACCCCATGGATCTCCTGTTTGATGGCGAAGGGTTCCATGAGTTTGAAGGGGAAAGGGTTGCAACGAAGAATACCCACGGCACCGGATGCACGTATTCAGCGGCCATAGCCACGGAACTCGCCAAGGGCGAACCATTGGCCCGGGCAATTAAAAAGGCAAAGGACTTTATGACCGTCGCCCTCCGATTTTCCCTGGATATCGGAAAAGGGCATGGTCCAACAAACCCCTATGCAATGATATCCAGGGAGATCGAGCGGTATCGAGTTATCGTGGCAATGGAAGAAGCCCTATCCCTCCTGCGAGGGGCCAAGGTGGGCATGCTCATCCCGGAAGTACAATCAAATCTGGGCTACGCTTTGCCCTATGCTGAGGTGAGGGAAGACGTGGCCGCCTTCCCGGGAAGGATAATTCGGATTGGTGATTCCGTCGAGACCATGAGGGCCCCCGAGTTCGGGGGCTCCCAGCATATCGCCAGCATCATCTTGACGGTTATGAAGCACGATCCGGATTACCGATCTGCCATGAACATTCGATACTCGAAGGAAGTCCTCCAGGCCTGCTCGGCGTTCCATTACTCCGTAACAAGCTTCGACCGAAAACAGGAGCCCAGGGGAATTAAGGAAAAGGAAGGATCCTCCTTGGAGTGGGGCACGGAGTGGGTTTTACGGAGAAGCAAAGGGGTACCGGATATCATTTATGACGAGGGAGACCGCGGGAAGGAGGCCATGGTCCGCGTGATCGGCAGGTATCCACGAGAAGTCGTAGAAAAAGTCATAAGAATTAATGAACTGGTAACCAACCTTCGCTGACCGTGGCTCCCCACGGGCCCTCATTTTGTCACCCTATGGATGGGAAAGAATGGGGAAAAAAGGGGCCTCATTCCCAGGAAATAATAAGCTCTCCCTGAGGGAGATCAAAAAGAGTTTTTCGAAGGACGGATCTTCACTGGCTGTGCTCCTCGACATTTCCCTTTCCGTTCGTCAAGGGGAATTCATCTCCATCCTCGGCCCCTCTGGATGTGGCAAAAGCACACTGTTTAACGTGGTGGTGGGCTTGGTCCAGAGGGATGGCGGAATCATCTCCATCGATAATCGTGAGGTAGAGAATGGATTGGGTGACGTAGCCTATATGCAGCAGAAAGACCTCCTCTTTCCATGGAGAACCCTCCTGCAAAACGTGCTTCTGGGGCCTGAGATTTCGGGGGGAGTTCACGAGGAGGCCCGAAGTGAGGCGTTGGAGCTCATGACCCGAGTGGGCTTAAGGGGGTTCGAGGGAAATTACCCCGCCGAACTGTCCATGGGCATGCGGCAGAGGGCTGCCTTGGTGAGGACCCTGCTCTTCCACAAGGATATCCTCCTCCTGGATGAACCCTTCGGAGCCCTCGATGCTATGACCCGCTCGGTGATGCAACACATCCTGCTCGGGCTTTGGATGGATTATCGGAAAACAATCCTCCTGGTTACCCATGATGTTGAGGAGGCCCTGCTTCTATCCGATCGCATCTATGTGTTGACCGCACGCCCCGCCGCCGTTAAGGGGGAGGTCAGCGTCGATATCACAAGACCCAGGAAGGTGACGGATTTGAGCTTCGTGGATCTCAAGGGGGTTCTCTTGGATATGCTTCAAGGGGAGATCGAAAGGGTATTTGCATGACCAGACGAATACTCTATCCCAGTATACTCTTAGTTCTCTTCGTCCTCTTTTGGGAGCTGATGGTGTGGCAGTTTCAGGTTCCCCACTATATCCTCCCCGCACCCAGTCGAATCATCCGCACGTTGACCGTGCAACAATCCCTTCTGCTCCATCACACCTTCGTTACCTTGGAAGAGATCATCGTGGGTTTCCTGCTGGCCTTTGTGGTGGGGGTGGGGTTGGCATTTCTCATGTTTCAATTCCCCGTCTTGGAGAAGACCTTCTACCCCATCGTGATCGGATCCCAGACAATACCCGTATTTGCCATCGCCCCGCTCCTGGTACTCTGGTTCGGCTATGGACTCTCATCCAAGGTCGTCATGGCGGCGTTGATCGTCTTCTTCCCCATCGTCGTCAATACCCTGGATGGGCTGAAGGGAGCCGATCCCGATGAGGTGAACCTGCTGAGGATCCTGAAGGCCAATCGTTGGCAGATCCTCTGGAAAGTCCGAGTTCCTTCGGCTCTCCCCTTTATCTTTTCCGGATGCAAGATCGGAATATCCGTATCGACCATTGGGGCTATTATCGGGGAATGGGTGGGATCAAAGGAAGGGCTCGGTTACCTGATGCTCCATGCCAATGCCCAGCTTCAGATCTCCCTTATTTTCGCCTCGCTCATCTATCTCACCATTTTAGGGGTTGGGCTCTTTTACCTCGTTGTTTTGATGGAAAGGAGGGCGATGCCATGGAAAAGATTTTCCGAAATACGGTAAGGGCGTTTTTTGCAATCGGTTTTTGCTTGTTCATCCTTTGGGGTTCGGAGGTATTTGGTCAAAATCGTCCCCCGATTAAAGTGACCCTGATGTTGGACTGGTTCCCCAACGCCGACCACGTCCCCGTCTATGTGGCCCGGGACAAGGGTTTTTTCGCGAAAGGGGGGTTGGACGTGGAAATCCTGGTCCCCGCCAATCCCAATGACCCGCCGAAGCTCGTAGCGGTTGGCACGGTGGATTTTGGGATCAGCTATCAGCCCGCCGTAACCGTCGCACGATCCCAGGAACTGCCGATAAAGGCTATCGGGGTCCTCGTTGAGCATCCATTGAGCACCATAACCTTTTTGAAGGAGTCGGGGATTAGAACCCCCGC
>DAOVGJ010000166.1 GCA_030672465.1 Pseudomonadota bacterium
GGAACCCTGGCCAGGGATCTGAACCTCTTCAAATTGGGGAGCTATATCCCGGTAAAAACCCGACTCATCGATATGTTCCCCCAAACCTACCACATCGAGAGCGTAACCCTACTACGCAGGATATCCCAGGGGGGGTAAAAACGTGATTAAGGAGACATGTCTATCGGACAAAAAGGGAACCATACCCAAGGGAGATCTCGTCTTCGATATCTCCGGGATTGGAAAGGGGAGACAACCCATAAGTTCACTAGCTCCGAGCCGTGTGCTATTGGAGGCTTGGAGCAAGGATCGGATTAGGTGGAAGGAATACGTGGAGCGGTATTTTCAGCAGCTGTACCACGACCAGAAGGCAAGGAGTCATCTAGAGGAGATCATCTCCCTCTCCATGGAAAGGGACGTCTGGCTTGTTGGCCTCGAAAAGGACTATCCCTGCCACCGCTTCCTGTTAAAGCAGATCGTCGAGAAGGTCCTCTATGAGAGAAAGGTCATTGCCTCCGTGGAGGATTACTCGGAACAGTACCGCACGTTTAAGAACATGACCAAGTCTCAGGTCGTCAGGGTAAAAAAGTCCGGCTCTCCACCTCCAGTCCCGGCCCCCCGCTTGCCGGGGTAATCCCCTCCTCCCGTATCAAACCCTCGTCGTCGTCCCCATGCTCAGCGATGTGTTTTTTCCGTGCCCTAGTAAAAGCCATAATCGGCCAGGGCGTTGTGCTGCCAGATATGTCTCTCGTGATGTCGTCCCGCCAAGAGGATTGACACCACGGTGAGGCTTCAACTCTGAGCTCATGGCCGAGGGCAGATCAGAGGGTCCGGCCGGATGAAAGGGGAAAGGCGAGCCCAATAGGTGTTATCCTTCCACGATGAACTGCAAGACGGTATTTCCGATTCGAATCTTATCCCCGTGATTCAAGACACGAACATCGACCAATTCGCCATTGATGAAGGTTCCATTGGTGCTCTTGAGATCCTCCAGAATAAATCTCCCATCTTTCCTTTCGATAATGGCATGCTCGCGGGAAACCGATGAATCGTCGATTGCGATATCGATCCGGTCAATCCTTCCGATAAGCACCCTGTTTGGCCCCAGCCGATACTGTTTCCCCAAGGGACCTCCATAAATCACAACGAGTTTGCCAGTAGGTCCCTCTCTCAACGAGTCCTTCGCTTTTCGCCCCGATTTGAAAATGGAAATGGGCCTCGTTGGCTTGCTATCCTGTTTCATGGGAAAACTCCTTTTGAACGGTTAGGGTTTTTCAATTGGATTGCATATTCCATACCAAATTCGGCCCCGAGCTAATCCCTTCCTAATGCCTGTTTTTCAACACCCCATACAAATCCCGGGAAGAACATCGGAAAGCTTTTCCCCTTTACTCTGTAATTATTTCAAACCACCACGCCGAAAGAAACGCCAAGTCATCCCTACCCTGGCACGACAATAGTTGAAGTATCGGTGTCCCGGGCGGAGACTCCACATCCCCCGTAAAAGATTCTCCCTAAAAATTTTAAAAAAAGATTGCATTTGTATCCTAACTTTTGGTATGAAGATATCGCGGTAAGGTGGAAGAGGAGGAGGATGCGATGTCCGGGAAAAAAGGTAGGAAAAAATCGGGGACCCCTAAACGGGATAACAGGAAATTTCCTCGTCTCCCTATCGAGGTCCCCATCTTATATACCTTCATTGAGAATATAAAGACCTATGGGGGAGAAACAGGGAATATCAGTGAAGGTGGCCTCTTGGTATATTTGAAGGAGGCACTATTGGAAGGAATGAGATTGAAGATCGAGATTTTCCCCCCGGACTTCTTCGGATTAAAACCCATAAGGGCGGTAACCCAAATCGTCTGGGCCCCGGCACAACAAGGGGAAGGGTGGGATGAGTATCTTCAATATGGGTTGGAATTTATCGAAGTGGATAATGGGAATTCCCTCAAATTGAAACGACTTCTCGAGTATATCGAGGGATAAAAGCGCGCATTTTCAGCATCTGCCGTCCTTTGGATTTTTTACCCTCTCTCATAATGCTGCTTCTCCATTTAGTCATGGAGGAAAAACGATGTTCTCGGAAAGGAAAACCATGAGTCATATCGATTCCGATTATTGGGATGAGTTCGCTCGATTAAACCCCGAAACGGTTTGTATCAGGACGTTAGCCGATTATCAGGTGAAGCAAAGGGGCTATACCCTGCCCATTCTCAATCAGGACTATTTAATCCTTCCTTACCAGAGGCAGATAAAGAGGCTCATCGAGGGGGGCACGCCGACAGAGGAAGATTTGACCAAAGAATTCACCCTGATGGTCCTCTTCTATCTCTTAAATGCCAAAAATATTCCCCTGGTCCGTAAATGGATCAGTGAAAAGGATTTGCGCGGTGGGGAAGCCTTTTTCAGAGGTCCTCACGCTCTCAGCGTCGATCTCATCGAAAAAAAATACGGCGACAATCCCGAAGGATTTGTCGAGGCCGGAAAGGTCTTTGGGGGCACTCCAGTACGCTTCGGCGACAAATCCATCGCCCTGGATATCTTTCCCCGGATTCCCGTCATCTATATTTTGTGGATGGGGGATGAAGAATTCCCCCCAAAGGCAGGAGTTCTTTTCGATGCCTCCATCGAATCCCATTTCACCATTGATATGATCTGGATCATGGTGAATGAGGTGAGCCGGCGCCTGGTGGAGGCTACGGGATAAGCCGCGCTTTAAATCTCAAGCCCCCCTTTTTCGGACTTCGTGGGACGGGGGTCAATCCGAAATTCAAAGATCTTCCAGCCATCTCTTGCCTTGACTAAGGTATAACGCTCCTTGGCATTCCCCCGCTCATACAAGGAACTGTAGTTAAGGGTACAACTCTTCGCCCTATTTATCGAACGATACCTCCATCTCGTGAGATCACGACGTTTCACTTGTCCCAATTTTCGTCGGATCTCCTCCATCTCCTTGAGGTATCCCTCGATGGAGATCTTCCTCTGGAGATCGGATGCCATATATTTTTTGAAGGCAATGCGATAGTTTCGATGATCGACCTCTGAAAAATACGAGTTCAAGCAGGAGATGGCCTCGTCTTTCCTCGAAGTAGTCTTCAGAAAGAAATAACCACCTATTAAGGGGATGAGCATGATTAAGCCCAACATCACTGTCAGCCACCGAAGAAGGTGGAGATGCCGAGTCTCCCTATGGGGAATCGGGCCTTGATCGGTCCAAGTCCTTGGGCTTACCTCGTCGTCGGCCGCATGGGACTCGATTAAATCCCCATCCGAGAGATAGACCACCTTCGAGTCATCATCTCCCTCAATTCGAGCCAAGTCGATGCTGCCCCCGCAGTTGGGGCAGGGGAACAGGAGTACCTCCGTCTCCGATTCCGGGATCCGAATTCTCTTATGACAATAGGGACAGCGTAGCGCCATGAACTACTCTCCAGAGATCCTGGCAGTAATAAATCAGTAGCAAATTCAAGGCCAGTCCAATATTGAGAAAAAACTGGCTGACGGGCTAGGATTCGAACCTAGATCTCAGGATCCAAAGTCCCGCGTCCTGCCATTGGACGAC
>DAOVGJ010000199.1 GCA_030672465.1 Pseudomonadota bacterium
ATACATTCCTCCTTGTCCAGAGGAATGTTTACCCTTCTTACCCTCTCATCCAGGTGTGTCCCTTTGGGGGAGTAGTTATGGGATATGGAGGAGAGGATTTCGGAAAGTTTATCCCGTTTACCCTCCAGGTTTTTCCAAATATTCCCCGCCTCCTCGGCATTGTCAGGCCCGACTCCCATCATTCCGGCGAGGCGATTTCTCCTCTCGTCGGTTAGGAAAAGCATCGCCCTGTTGAACCCCATTCCATCCCCAATGGTGATGGCAGTGAGGATAATGTGGAGGATCCGTTCGAACTTCATCGTGGACAAAAGGGCGTTATTGATTTCATACAAGAGGGAAAGCTGGTTGGCTTGCCGATCCTTCGCCTGTGCGACCCTCGTGGCATCGAGGCGTGCATTTCGAAACGGTCCAGATATCGCGCTGCCAGCCATCAGGAGAGATTCCCTTTCCTCATCCCCAAACCTTCTCAACTGAGCGTAGTAAAGGAGGAGGACTCCATAAAAAAAGCCATCATCGGCGATGGGGATGAGGGCGAGGCTAAAGGGACTATTTACCTTCGACATCATCCCCTTTAGGTTGCCAACTGGTTGATCATCTCCCTCGAAAAATAAGGGTTGACGAGACTGGGCGACCTTTTCCATCAACCCTCCCCATTGGGAATTGCCTGAGGAATCCAGCTCTGGAAGATCGCGGCCGCTGGAAGCCGTTAAGGTGAAGGAGCTCTTGTCCTCATGAAAGGAGTAGAGGGCACAGAAGTCTGTTGAGAAAGCCTCGGCGAGGATCCCAACGATTCGGGTTAGTCGGGTATTGATTTCAAGGGTGGAATTGGAAACCCGAATGATCTTTCCCAGGATTTCGCATTCCCTTTGGATAAAGGAGTTCATCTTTTTCAACCGCGGTTTTCTTGGAACCGCGCTTTCCGGAGGTACTTTGCCGCTTCTTCCGGGGGGGTTGGGTTAATGTAAAATCCCGTTCCCCACTCGAATCCAGCCACCTTCGTTAATATCGGGATAATCTCGATATGCCAGTGATAAAATGGTTCATCCGTTTCATTGGGAGGAGCGGTATGGAGCATAAAATTATACGGAGCTCTAGGCAACGTGCTCTCTATTCTTCTGAGGGCATCCGACAAGAGGGAAGCCACGTCTCGGAATTGCGCCGGTTGGGTGTGATGGAAATAGGCGCTATGGTCCTTCGGAAGAATCCAGGTCTCAAAGGGAAAACGAGAGGCGAAGGGCGCTAGAGCGATGGCTCCCCCATTTTCCGTGATTATTCGGGCTTTATGCCCCATCTCCTGGCGGATGATGTCGCAGAATACGCACCTCTCCTTATATTCATAATAGGCCTTAGCACCATCGATCTCCTCGCTTACCCTTTTGGGCACGATAGGTAAGGCGATTATCTGGGAATGGGAATGTTCGAGGGATGCTCCGGCAGCCGCACCATGATTCTTGAACACCAGGATGTATCGTATCCGCGGGTCTCGAGTGAGGTCCGAAATTCTCTCTCGGTAGGCCTTGAGTACCATTATAACCTTATCGGTGGGAAGCGTGGATAGGGTTTCATCATGCTTGGGCGTCTCAATGACGACCTCATGGGCACCCACTCCGTTCATCTTGTCATAGAGTCCCTCCCCTTCCCGGTTCAAGTCGCCTTCCACTCTAAGGGCGGGGAATTTATTGGGAACGACCCTCAGTGTCCAACCAGTGGAGTTCGGTGGACAACCGTTTTCCCGAACGGCGAATACCTCAGGTGGGGTTTTGTCCTCATTGCCCTCACAGAGCGGGCAAAATCCACCTCTTGTCCTGATTTCATCGGGAAGAAATTCCGAAGGTCTTCTCCCCCTTTCGGTTGAGATGATGACCCATCGGCCGATGATCGGATCTTTCCTTAATTCAGGCATCTCTTTTTGGAGTCCAATAAGGGAGAGATCTCATTCACCCCTTACCTTTTCCCTTTTTTCCTGCTCCGTTTTACACTCGATACACAGGGTAGTTACGGGCCTCGCCATAAGCCTCTTTTCCGAGATCTTCTTACCACACATTTCACAGATGCCGAAGGTACCGTCTTCGATCCTTTCCAAGGCTTCGTTTAACTTTTGAATGAGCCTTCTCTCCCGGTCGCGTATTCTGAGGGTGAAATTGCGATCGGATTCGAGGGATGCCCTATCAGTCGGGTCGAGAAGTTCCTCTTTATAATCATTGGACATGCCGCTAACGGTTTTTTCTGCTCCCTCTAATAAGGCGTTTATCCTCTCTAGTAAAAGCCTTTTGAAATAGAGAAGCTTTTCTTCATCCATTAAAGCCCCCTGACAATCAGGCCGTATTTAAGTTCATGGAGGTGAAAATAAGATTGTTAAATATAGTATAAATATCTGGCAAAAGTCAATAGAACCTGCACCACCTGGAGTTTCCGGAGTTTCTAGAGAACGCCCTTGTCCCTTCGCTCAGTGCTTCGGGGTTCATCACCCCTCAGCAGGTCGAGGTTGAGAGGTAAGAGGTTCAGGGAGAGTCCAGTTCCCACCAGAATTCCCCGTTTCGCTTCACTAAGTCCTTCGGTTCATAAGTTCGATTACGAACATATTTAGACTTCGGCTGAGCGACTCGACATGAGCTCGTCGACATGTCTCAGTCGAAGCCCTCAGGACTCAGTGCTGCCCTCGGCCATGAGCTCAGGCCGAATGGAGTGAGCATTTGATCAGATCTTGGTCCAGAAAATACGTCATTGTATTTGCGAATCGAAGCACTAAGAATGGTTAGCCAAAATTCTTTAATGTTCGCTCCAGGGAACCAGGGCAACGACCTGTTCTAATGCAACCCTTATGCAGCAGATTACGCTCATGGACAACGGCGTCCTCTTATGGAAAAATAGAATATCCTATATAATCACTGGGTTACAGAAATACTACCCACGAAATTCAAGAAACTCCGGAACCTGCACGTAGATACGCCCATTTTCCAAAGTGGTTATTAAGGTATCATGGGATCCCAACCCGTATCCCAATCT
>DAOVGJ010000021.1 GCA_030672465.1 Pseudomonadota bacterium
CCGTCGATTACCAGGGTATCGGAGTGTTTTCGATACTTCTCCTTGAAGGAGGCGATTTCATCCCTCCTCAGGGCGGTGACCAGTTCATTGACGAATTCCTCCGCCGAGACAAGACATATCCGAGTCTCCGGCCATTTCTTCAACACATAATTTCCAATAGCGGTGGACAAGTGACTCTTTCCCAATCCCACATCGGAGTAAAAGAGGAGCGGATTATAGTGAATACCTATCCTATTGGCAACGGCCCAGGCGGCCGAATGGGCGAACTGATTACAAGGCCCGACGATAAAATGTTCGAAGGTAAATCTCTTGTTTAACCGGATCCCCCCGAGGGGACCCGTTGCCACCTTGGGAAGCACCATCTGCCCATTTCCATTGTGAGGAGAGGAGAATCGGCTCCTCTTGGGGACGGCCTTGAGGGAGATCTGGCAATCGCCCCCCGAGATGGATTGAAGGGTCTCCTTAAGCGTCTTTAGGTAGTATCGGTTCACCCACTCCTTAAAGAAGGCATTGGGACATTCCAGGACGATCTCTCCCTCCTTCACCTCCTTAAACCGCAAGGGTTTAATCCATAGGTTGAAGGCATCAGAAGTAAGCCTCTCTCCAATAGAAGTCTTGGCCTTTGCCCATATCTCTTCCATTCATTGCCCCCTGCCCCAAGAACCCTCATTACTATTATCACGCGCCTTAGTTAGTAAGTGAACCGGAAACTCGAGGGATTGTCAAATGCGGTTTCGGCCATTTACGAAATTCCGCCATTTCGAGTTTTCCACAACCAAAATTGCCTTGAAAATACTCGTTCCCAGGGGCGATGAATGAAAAGCCCGCGGAAATAAAATCCGTTGGCAGCACCGATATCTTATATCCAATAATCAATAAGTTGCCCCAGTTTTCCACGGCTGTGGAATTTTTTTTCCACAATGCAAATCTGAAGATTTCTCCCTTTTTCTTCGAATTTCGAAAGATTTTAAAATCAGTGATTTTTTTTCGGTGGGAATTAGGAGAGGCGGGAAGGGACCCATTACGGGACGGATTTCATAAAAATTGGAATGGCGTAGGGTCCCTCGCGGATATAGCAGACCGATGGCTCGATATTTCTCTTCCTGAAGTGATAAATGGAGTAGATCAGGCCGTTTTGAACCATGGCCTGGGCTTTTTCCAGATTCGACCTATCCCGGAATTCGGGCAAGAGAAATTCATAGCCGCCGATACCGGGAAGGATGGCGTAATCCTCCTCGGGAATTTCGCCGGAGCAGTATATCAATCCCTCGTCGCCGACTATTCTGAGGGGCTTCCCCCACACCTCCGGTTCCCATTGGTCCTTGGTAAATCGCCAGTGGGGATGCAGTAGTAAATCCAAAAATCCATCCGGCCCCTGCAATTTCAGTAGATGGCTCAAGGTCTTGTATTCGATCGAACCAATGGGTTCGATATCCCGATTGTTGGCGGCGATGATTATTACGCCCCCTTCCTTCACGGCGGGGATGGCACCAACCCCCGCCTTGGCTGTTTGGTAGTGGTCCCTCCCCACGTATCCGCCGTGAGTGAGGACGATATCGAATTGCCTCCTCAGGGGAATCTCCGCATAGGCCTTGATCATCTCGAAGGCCTCCATGTGTGCCTCCACTAAGTCACCTGCGAAGACCCGTGTGAGGCGCATATCCTTGTCCAGGGTGACGTTGACCATGAAATCCACCCCGACAGTTTTTGCGACTTCCAAGGCCTCCTCATGGCACGGGTTTCCCTCGAGAATGAGGTTGGTGGCATTGGGATCCTCAAGGTAGTAGGGCCCGTGAAATCTCTCGATGGTCTTCACATCTACTAATCCCGGACAGACGGCCTTTCTTCCCCCGGAAATCCCGGTCATGAAATGGCTTTCCACAAGGCCCGTAGCGATCTTCACGTCGGCAAAATAGAAGTCCTTATTGACATAGACGTGGGTATCCCTTTTGGTCTTCCCAATACTGACCAGGAGATCGTTGTTTTCACAATCGTGGTCCAGGATCGTGAATTGGTCAACGATCTCCTGCCCATACATCTGAACCTTCTCCTCATGGGTACTGGCCCGATGCATCCCCGTCCCCACGATGATCTTGATGTTCTCCCTCCTCAATCCCTGCGATTCTAAGGCCCGCAATATGGGGCCCATAATTCCCCTCTCCCCCCTGTATGGAACGGGCCTGGTGATATCGGATACGGTCACCGAAACGGTCATATCCCTTGGCCTTTTCCCCTTCTTCTTGACGATTTCCTCCAATTTCGGGCTATCGATGGGGTTTGAAAATGCCCTTTCGATCTCCTCTCGCCAATCATCTATATGGGGAACACTGCCCATGCTGATCTCGACCGAATCCCTCGGGACAGCGATTTCCAGGGTTTCATGGCCATACTCCAGAGGGATCCGCCTCCAGTCCCCGGTATCGACCCGGGCCAGAGCCTCTTCTAAATCCCGTTTCATATTCGCCCCATCCTTGAAAGAAATTTTAACCCGCCCTTGGGATGAGCTTCAAGTCCCCGAATGGGCTCCCTCAAGGGCTGGCTTTATCAGCTTGCCCAGTATGGCAAAACCTCGAATGACCTCATACCCCGAGCAATCATCGCATCGATCCCCATCGGAATCCATGATCACGGATAGTTCTCATGCTTCAGCGTTTCCATGGGTTTGACTCTCTCGCGTGGATCAAATCATATCTACCTTAAAGAAGAGGTGTTAAAAAATCAACGGCTTTATTCATCCAAGAACTCCACAATTATGGATTAGGTCAAATGTTCTGCCCCTGATACAAGGAGATATATGGGGTTACGAAAAAAGATTGGCCAAGGAACGGAGATTCGTGTACAGTTAACCGCAATGGGTAAATTGCCTATGAGGAAAAATGCTGTAAGGACATGAAAAACCCGTGAAACCATTATGAGCAGGAGATAAGATGAGAATAAGAGATGTCATGACGAAAAATCCCCTAATCGTGGACAGCGAGACTCCCATTTTCGAGGCTAAGGGCATTATGAAGGAGAACAACATCCGGAGGCTTCCCGTGGTGGACAAGGGTAAACTGGTTGGGATAATAACCGAAAGGATGATCTTGGAGGCCTCTCCCTCTCCGGCCACGTCATTGTCGATTCACGAAGTCCATTATCTGATATCAAAGATGAAGGTTAAGGATATCATGGTTAGAAATCCCATTACCATATCCTCGGATACGACCTTCAAAGACGTGCTACTCTTGGGCCAAGAGAAAAGGATCGGGTCCTTTCCCGTTGTGGACAAGGGGAAGTTGGTGGGGATTACCACTGAATCCGACTTGGTCCGATTTATCACGACCATATGGGGGGCAAAGGAGAAGGCCTCGACTCTTATCATCGAGGGGGTAAGCCAGCGCTTCGGTCTGTTCAAGGAGGTCGTCTCCATTATCGATAGGCATGAGGTCACCATTTTGAGTATCATGACGTATATCCCCCCGGACAGGGTGGATTGTAACTTGATCATTCGAGTGGGAACGAAGGAGGTAGATTCCCTCATGAGGGATCTCAAGAAGGCCAAATTCAAAGTTATCTATGGGGGATGAAAAAATACGCCCGTTCTTCCTCACGCCTCGGGAAATGGATGGGTGAAAGGCTGGAAGGGGTGATCGAACCATGGGAAATCTCACAGAGGGAACACTATATCTTACCATTTACAGAGGATAGAAAGGAGCAATCATGCCGTATGGGT
Organism: Pseudomonadota bacterium; assembly: GCA_030672465.1. Taxonomy (GTDB): domain Bacteria; phylum Desulfobacterota; class BSN033; order WVXP01. The sequence goes on from DAOVGJ010000021.1 coordinate 3,713, forward strand.
ATAACGGAAGGGTCTTACGGGTCGATTTGGACGGCGAATCCATCAGTGTGGAGGAACCCCATGAAGTCCTTTACAGCCGCTATATTGGGGGAGGAACCCTTGCCCTCTTCTATCTCTTGAAAGAGTTGAAGCCAAATTCGGACCCGTTGGGGCCCGAAAACCTCCTGGTTTTCGCGGGGTCGGTGATCGCGGGGACGCCCGCTGCTGGGTTGAGCCGCTTTTCGGTGGCGGCCAAATCCCCCCTAACCGGCGCCTTTGGAGAAGCTGAGGCAGGTGGTTGGTGGATTCCGGAATTGAAATTCGCGGGATTCGATGCCATCGTCATCAAGGGGAAGGCACGCAGGCCCGTCTACCTCTGGATCCACGACGGCGAGGCGGAGATTCGTGATGCGAGCCATCTCTGGGGAAAGGAAACCAAGGAGGCCCAGGAGGAGATCCGAAGGGAATTAGGGGATGAAAGGATTCGGGTGGCCCTCATCGGCCCAAGCGGCGAAAAATTGGTGAAGGTCGCCTGTATTCTCAATGAGCTCAAACACGCTAATGGAAGGGCTGGGCTGGGTGCCGTAATGGGATCGAAAAACCTCAAGGCTATCGCCGTGAGGGGAAAAAAGAGGATGAAGGTGGCCGATGCGCAGGCGGTTAAGAGATTGGCCAAGTGGCTCCGGGATACCTATGAGGAACCCTACTTCAGCATCGGCAATCTGGGGACATCCCGCATCACCACTATGTTGAGCGAGCAGGGAATCCTCCCCACGCGCAATTTCCGCGAGGGATCCTTCGATGCCGCCGATGCCATAAGCGGCGAGACCATGAAAAAGACCATTCTGGTCCGCCGAGGGACCTGTTACGGCTGCTTCATCCGGTGTAAAAGGGAGGTTCAAGTGGGGGAGCCCTACTTCGTGGATCCAATCTACGGCGGGCCGGAGTACGAAACCTGTGCCGCGTTCGGTTCCCTGTGCGGCTGTTCCGACTTGAAGGTTATCTCAAAGGCCAATCAGATCTGCAGCGCGTATGGCCTTGATACCATCTCCACGGGGAGCCTCATCGCCTTCGCTATGGAGTGTTACGAAAACGGGATCCTTACCAAGAGTGACACCGATGGCCTTGAGCTTCGCTTCGGTAATACAGAAGCCATGCTGAAGGCGCTCGAGATGATCGCGAACCGTGAGGGTCTGGGGGATGTACTCGCCGAGGGAATGTGCCCGGCGGCGGAGAAATTCGGGAAGGGGGCCATCGATTTCGCCATCCACGTGAAGGGCCAACCAGCCCCCTTCCACGAGCCCAGGGGGAAGGTGGGGGTAGGACTCGGCTATTCCACCTCCCCAACCGGGGCCGACCACATGGAGTTTCCCCACGATACCTTCTGGACATCCGAGGCGGGAATTGCCCTTCTCAGGCCCCTGGGAATCCTCGAGCCCGTGGATGTCTTCGACTTAGGGCCCAAGAAGGTACGGCTCTTCATATACCTGCAGCAGTACTGGAACCTGCTCAATTGCCTCGGAATTTGCGTGTTTACGGCCAAGCCCTTCGGACCCCATACCTTCAACTCGATTGTGGACTACGTCAAGGCGGTGACAGGATGGGAAACCAGCCTGTTCGACCTCCTCAAGGTGGGCGAAAGGCACACCGCTATGTCGAGGTTATTCAACGTCCGGGAGGGCTTTACCCCCAAGGATGACATCCTGCCCGATCGCTTCTTCCAACCCCTGGAGGGGGGTACCCTTAAAGGGAAGAAAATAGACAGGGAGGAATTCTTGAAGGCCCTGGAGACCTACTACGAGATGGTTGGGTGGGACCCCGAGACGGGTATCCCGAGGAAGGCGAAACTCGACGAGCTGGATCTCGACTGGCTGTCCGTGTAAGGGTCAAGGGAGGTCGGGCACCGGCGAGGGCTTCCGTAACGGAAAACGAGAGGGCCTACGGTGGCTAACGACTTTTTGCGTCCTCATTGAGCAGGTCATCCACCCATTGCAGGCCTAGCTCCATGAGCTTACCCCGATGGGGTCTTCCCGTCTCCGGATCGCAGCCGATGATTTCGTAGAGCAGTTCTACCGCACGTTCGAAATCACCCTGCTCAAAGATCTTCTTGCCGGACTCGGGCCCATCTGGTTTGGGATCGAAGAGCCGCCGCGGTAACTTATCATCTTTGATGCTAAATCCCTCGCGGCTGTTGAAGGCCCTGGCCACCATGGTGCCACGCTCAGCCGCCTTCATCAACTCGAAGAGGCTCGCATTCCAACCGGTGACTGCCCTTAGGCACTGGACCATCATATCCAGGGTCATTACGCCCCGGGGCGCGTAGCCGAATACGCACAACCCCAGGGCATCCATCATCTTCCACAGCGTGTCCAGCAACACGTAGGTCCTTACCTTCTCCGTAGTGATATCGGTGGAATGCATGGGCTTGTAAATTCCCAAAGGCTTGACCGATTGGAAGGTGAAGGCGTTCTCATCGACGAAGTAAGGGTCGTGAGGGGCGTTCATGTGATCGGCCCCGTAGGTGCTGATGGCATACCCGATACCAACTCCCACCTTTACCCGGGGGTCGTGCATGGGGAGCTCCTGGCCCTTGACCGTGAGGTGATACGGCTCATCCACAACCCCCCACCTTTGGGCTAACCGGGCAGCTCCTTCAGCCAGGAGATCGCCAAAGCCCTCCCTTCGAGCGATCATCTCCAACAGTCGGATCATCAAGTCCGCGTCTCCGAAGCGGAGCTCCAGTCCGTCGGTATCCGCCTTCGTTATGATCCCCTTCTCAAAACACTCGCACGCGAAGGCGATGGTCATCCCAGCGGATATCGTATCCATGCAATATCGACTACAGATCTCATTGCCCTTAGCGATTGCCTTCAGGTCCACGATATTCAGATTGGTTCCCAGGGCAGCCATGGTCTCGTATTCCGGCCCACCGTAGCGCGGATCGACGCCGTACTTGGGATCCTCCAGGACAATACCACGCTTGCAGCGAATGGGACAGGCATAGCATCCCTTCCTCTTGTCCAAGAGCACCTCGTTGTAGGTGTCCCCGCTAACGGGAGTGGCATCGTCAAGGCTGCTTCGACGGAAGTTGTCAACGGGCAAGGCTCCGCCTGCCGACAGGACCCCACAGAAGGCCGTGGTTCCGTAGACGAAAAGGGCGTTGCCCAGGGGATTGTCCTTGAAGGTTTTGCCATAGTTCGCCGCGGTCTTACGGAGGAACTCGGGATCGGAGAAGGGGATTTTCTCCGTCCCCAACGCCGCCACGGCCCGAACGTTTTTGGAACCCATCAGGGCTCCAAACCCGTTTCGCCCGTTGTAATGGCCCAGGTTGTTGGTGATATTTGCAAAACGCACCCGATTCATCCCGGCCAAACCCGTCTGGGCAACCCGGATCTTGCTGCTCCCCATCTCCTTGCGGATGGCATCCTCAACCTCGCGGGCTCCCTGGTCTACCAGGTGAGAGGCGTCTCTGATCTCGGCCTTTCCCCCGGTAACCCACAGGTAGACGGGCTTGTCAGCCCTGCCCCGGAATACGATGGCGTCGAATCCGGCCATTTTGAGCTCCGGGCCGAAGAAACCGGCCGCCTCCGATTCACCTGCTGCTCCCGTAAGCGGCGATTTCCCCACGGCGGAGAACCGGCAAGATGCCGCCAGAGGAGAGCCCGTCATCACCCCCGTGGCCAGGATTAACATATTCTCCGGCGAAAAGGCGTCAATACGGGAAGGAACTTCTTTAAGCAAATAGTGATAGCCAATTCCTCTACCACCCAAGTAGGTGCGATAAAAGGAATCGTCCTTCTCCTCCACCTCTATCTTTCGATTGTTCAGATCGACATGCAGGATCTTGCCTCGATACCCATATCCCATGGCGAATTCCTCCTCATGATATTCCTCCAATTTACCTAATCCCATGAGGAAAATTCAATGATTAGTTATCGGGATATTTCCTGATCTTTGTTGACGGTATTTTTGTAACTTGTTGATTTTAGAGCAACTCAGGGATTTTACCCCAACTGGAACATCCCAACTGGAAGACTGGAATAATGGAATACTGGAATGATGGGATAAGAAAAAAGATAAAAAATCTTTTATTTCCGATTTTGATACCCATTATTCCACTCTTCCAACAACCCATCATTCCAATTCTCCAAAAGATTACTCTCATGGACAACGGTGTTCCCTTGAAACTGAGGAAACTCCAGTTAATTATCTGGAGGCTTCTGACCTTCAGGCTACGTTGTTCATCACTTGAGCCAAACCAACAGGGCGAGCTCTCCGATTCGCGTACGGCCATCCTCGCTTCGCATCATAAATCGCCAATTAATCCGGAAAATGCCAAAAATTTTCAGCTAATGAAGCCTTTCTCAGGATATTTCCGAATAATCAACATTGCAATTGAAAAGCATTATATTATGATAAGCTCACCTTCTATTTTTGATAAAACCAGACCATCCCTGCGGGTGAATAATTTCCTTCGTGTACATGAGGGAAAGGGAGGAAGAGGCACGATTTCGGGGATAAACAGCTCGCATCGAAGGGAATGGGTAATGGAAGAAGAAAAAAGGAATTCTGAGAGGACGACCTTTGAAATCCCGGTTACATTCGAGATCGGCAAGAATACCTTTTCCGGGACAACGGCCAATCTATGCGATGACGGTATGATGATCGAGTCATCCCTGGCGTATGGGAATGTCCGGTAGAGGTTAATTATTCCATTAAGAGCAAGCCATTTTCGAGGCCCGGAAAGATAAGGCACTACCATTTGGATTTTTCAGGAGGTAAATCAGCTTGCCGTTTTTCCTTTGGGGTATGGATTCCAAAGTTGAAGATGAGATACGAGAGGGGACTTTGAGTATGGCCGAACCACCCAACCCAGAAAAAATCCTCGCCATTCGGCTGATAGCCATCTTCACAAAACCCTCCTTTAACCTCTCCTCCTTTTTTGGTGGCCTGGGTGTACTTGACAAATCATTGCCACTCTGATTTTTAATCATATTCATAGGGACCTTGTCGGATCATCTACCCGCTAATCATGAGCTGATATGTTTACATGGAGTATTCGGTTGCTACACGGAGCTCGCTAGCCAAATAAACAATCATCTCATTATGGTGAGAGGTTAAAAGAGAACGACTCTTTGGAGAGGTCAGCATGGACAAGGAACAAAGGGCAAAACATTACCTCATCGACATGGACGGAGTGATATATCGAGGGAGGAATATGATTCCCGGCGCAGACCGTTTTGTAGCGCACCTTGAAAAGCTGGGCCGCAAATTTCTTTTTTTAACCAATAGTTCGGATAGCACACCGGTAGATCTCCAGGGGAGGCTATCGTCCATGGGTATTCATGTTGATGTGGAATGTTTTTATACATCGGCTTTGGCAACGGCAGCGTTTCTCCACGCCCAAAAACCGGAGGGAAAAGCCTTTATCATAGGAGAGCGAGGGTTGAACGAAGCCCTTTTCGAGGTTGGGTATACCATTACCGAAAAGGACCCGGACTATGTCATTCTCGGGGAAACGAAGAATTACGACTTTTACCAAATCGCAACCGCAATCCGTTTAATCGACGGAGGGGTGCCTTTTATTGCGACCAATCCGGACGTTACGGGTCCCTTTGATGGGGGAATTATACCGGCCTGTGGCTCCTTTGCCGCCTTGATAGAAAAGGCAACGGGCAGGACCCCTTATTTCATCGGAAAACCAAACCCCCTCATCATGCGCAAGGCCCTAAGAACGTTGGATGTCCACTCAACAGAGACGGCTATTATTGGAGACCGGATGAATACGGATATCGTAGCCGGTATAGAAAGTGGGATGGAGACTATTCTGGTACTGAGCGGAGTTACCCATCAAGAGGATCTCATCAAATATCCCTACAGACCCGATTTTATATTCAATTCCATCGCTGATATTGAGCCCTGATCCCTATTGCGATGTCCCTTTTACCATGAGAAGCCAAATATTATTGTTGTGTCCATAGCCATCAACGAGAGGACACAAGAGCGTAATGCTGTTGAGGGAGAAGGAGATCTCCTAAAATTGAAAACTCGGCTTGAAGCAACGGGAAGCTCCAAACCAAGTGAACCCTTACCGATAACGGAAGGGGGAACTATTAAGTTGCAACTGACCGAGTCGCAAATTAAGCTCCCCCTCTATTTTTACAAGCCGTTTTTAAGCCTTTATTGTTTTCTCATGATGATACTGTCCTTCCTCTTGGACACGGTAAACCTATCTCCTTTTTTGAAACCAAGCTGGTCCACGAGCAATGGCTTGCTAAGAAGGATGGTTCCCCTTTTGCCGATGGTTAAGGGTCTTCTCTTGGGCGCTCCTTTTTTCATTTTCCTCTCCGTCATTATATCTTTTATCTTCCCGGCTTCAACCAAGGCATCATAGTACATCCTCTTCAGTGAGGCTTTCGTTTGGATGCTCAGCTCCTTCATAATTTCCTTATCAGGTACGCCCTTTTTAACCATTTCGATTATTTTCTTCTTTTCCATGTCATCCTCCTGCGACTAGGTTTTGTAGGTTTTTATACAATATTTTTTTTCATGGAGCAAGAAATTTTTCATCATTAAACTGCTCCTTATGAATAATTACTATGGGGCTAAGTCCTTCGATTCATAAGTTCGATGACGAACTTATTCACTCAGGACTCAGTGCTGCCCTCGGCCATAAGCCCTTCGGTCTGAGCAGTTCGGCCCTGAGCTCACCGCCGAAGGGCTCAGGGTCGAAGACTCGGGCCGAATGGAGTGAGCAAATGCGTAAAGAACCTCGTTAACATACGTCACCGTGATTGCGAATCGAAGCACTAAGTCTCATTATGGAATCATCAAGATTTTTCGCACTGGAAAGTACAAAAAATGTCTTCTCTCAATCACTTCTCAGATTGGATGGTACCTCAGGAAACAGTCCGTTCAGTAGCAACATCTCTAGGGGCTGTTACCCAAATCCCCTGGAGCGGATATTAAAGAATTTTTGGTAACCATTCTTGACGAAGCGAAACGATTGCAAATCTGATGTTTGAGCCTAAAAGGCGAGTTTTAGATTTGCAGTGAAGCGAGCCTTAGAATGGTCAAAAAGTCTTTTCAGAGAGCGAAAGGGGATTTGGGAAGCAGTCCGTCTAAATCTGACCTCTTCCCCCGTTGACCGAATTTTTACCGTGTGTATTCAGCCGTTGTGCTTCGCCACATGTCCCTGGAACTTAAATCACCCAGAAACCCCTTGAAAAACGAGCCGATGATAATTATAATGTAAGTAATCACTTACTAAGTTGGATATGCAGCATGGGAAAGGCGGCCAAGAAAAACGAGCGAATGAGCGGTGAAGAGAGGCGGAAACAGATAATCAATGCCGCCCTCACGCTGTTTGCCGAGAAAGGATTCAGCGGCACCAGAACCAGGGAAATCGCTGAGCTGGCTAACGTAAGTGAAACCCTTATCTTCCAGCATTTCAAGACCAAGGAGGATCTCTACCGCGCGGCTTTAACGGAGCTCTTCAGCCAGCATCCGGTAATGCCGGAGGTTGAGGAGAAGATGGCGGAAAAAGATGATGTTGGGGTCCTGAGAGCGTTTGCCCTGCACATCATCAAGCACGGCCGCCAAGATCGGAGGATTGTCCGGCTAGGTATTTTCAGCGCCCTCGAGGGTCCCCACTTCGGTGAGATCTTCCATCAAGGGGGAGATGCAGGGCCACCTCTCCCCCAGCTCTTGGGTCCCTATATTCAACAGAGGATCGAAGACGGGGCGTTCAAAAAGGTCAACGCCAAGATTGCGGCTCAGCTCTTCATCGAGACGGCGAATATGTACCTTGCCGACCAAGAAGCATCCATAAGCGGACCACCACTCCCATTCTCGTATGAAGAAGTGGTCGATACCCTCGTGAGGATCTTCTTGGACGGGCTCAAGACATAAGACAAACCATCCAGGAGGTAATCCCCTCGGTCAGAGCACCCTTTTTGATGCATACGCGAAGAGGAAAGCGAAAGATGAAACCCACTCTTCACAGTTTATCTGCTATTCTGGCCCTTCTTTTGACCCTGATCTCCGTGTCCGGCTGCGACCGTTCGGAGGGGAAAGGCGAGACGAAGAACAACCCGTCCCGAGCCAAGCCGGTTAAGGTATCTGTCATCACAATTAAGCCGACTCCCGTAAAGGACGTGCTCGTTCTTCCAGGCGAAACCGAGGCCTGGCAAGACGTGCGTTTGGCGTCGGAAATAGATGGTATAGTCGAGTGGATAGATCCCAAGGAGGGTCAGGCAGTGAGGGAGGGGCAGCTCATAGCAACGATTGAGGTCTCAGCCCTCAAAGCCGCTTTAGATCATGCTGAGGCCTCCTTCAACTTGGCCGATAAGCTCTATCAACGGCGCAAACTGCTTTCTGAACGCAAGGTCATCGCGAGGGAGGAGTTAGACCGCAGCCTGAACGAGCGAACCCTCGCCCTGAGCAATCTGCGCAGGGCCAAGGTCGAGTACGAGCGAGGATTCTTGCATTCCCCCATCAACGGATTGGTCAACTACCTCTACGTCGATATTGGTGAGTTCGTGGACAGGGGCGAGCCCGTTGCCGACCTGCTCAACGTGGATAAGATTAAGATTAATGTCAATGTTCCTGAGCTTGATGTACGGTACCTTCGCGTCGGGCAACAGGCTATGGTTACGGTTGACGCTTTTCCGGGCCGCCGGCTGACGGGGACGATTGACTTCGTGCCTTACAAGGCCGACCCAGCCACCAAGACCTTTCAAGTCAGGGTTTTAATCGACAACCCGCGCCGCAAAATTCGGCCGGGCATGATCGCCCGGGTTGCCTTTCTGCGCAGGATCATCCCCGATGCCTTGGTTATCCCCCTGTTTGCCCTGGTGGATAAGGGCGGCGAGCGGATTGTCTTCGTGGAAAAAGACGGCATAGCCTACGCCAGAACCGTCTCCATAGGTGTCATTGAGGGAGACCGCATCCAGATCACGCAGGGCTTGGAGGCCGGTGACCAGGTCATTGTGAGCGGTCAGACAGAGGTCGAGGAAGGAATGCAGGTCCAGGTTCAATGATTGTCAATCAGATCGCCCTCAAACGTCAGTCCACAGTCCTGGCGCTTATGATCTTCATCGTTCTCGCCGGGCTTTACTGCTACGTGACCCTGCCACGGGAGTCATTCCCGGACATCACCATCCCCTATGTCTTCGTCACCACGACTTACGAGGGCGTGGCCCCCGCGGACATGGAGAAGTTAATTACCATTCCCATTGAACGAAAGCTCAAGGGGCTCTCGGACGTTGAGGAGATGCGTTCCACCTCGGAGGAGGGCCTCTCCACCGTGGCAGTGAAATTCCTGCCCAAGGTAGATATCGATGATGCGCTCCAGAAGGTCAGGGACAAGGTCGACCAGGCCAAGGAGGACCTTCCCGTTGATCTCCCCGATGACCCGGTCATCCAGGAGGTAAACTTCTCAGACATTCCCATCATCCGTGTTGTCCTGTCCGGACCGTTCAGCCTGCGACGTCTCAAGACCTTCGCGGATGAAGTGCAAGATCGCATCGAGTCCGTCCAGGGAGTCCTCGAGGCCAGGATTACCGGCGGTTTGGAGCGAGAGATTCATGTCGAGTTTGACCTGCATCGAGTTGCGGCTTACAAGGTTCCTTTTTCCAGTCTAATAACTGCAGTTGAACGCAGTAACGTTAACATGCCCAGCGGCAGCATGGATATCGGCCCAACCAAGTACCTGGTCCGGGTACCCGAAGATTTCAAACATCCGTCGGAGATCTTCTCCATTGTTGCTTTCGTCAATAACGGCAAACCAGTGTATCTGCGTGATCTGGCCTTCATCAGGGATAGTTACAAAGACCCCCTTACCCGCAGCCGCATTAACGGGCAGCAGAGCGTAACGCTCGCCGTGCTGAAGCGCAGCGGCGAAAACATTCTCAAGGTGACCGATGAGGTCAAGCGGGTTGTCGAGGGGATGCGTCCCCTGTTGCCCCCAGCCTTGAGGGTTGATTTGACCTCCGACATGTCCAAGGATGTCAATCTGCTGGTGGCAGATCTCGAGAACAACATCATCTCTGGCCTGGTCCTGGTGTTGATCGTCATCTTCATCTTCATCGGAGGACGCTCGGCCGTCTTCGTCTCCCTGGCCATCCCCTATTCCATGTTGATGACCTTTCTGTTCCTCACCGGGGGAGACATTACCCTCAACATGGTTGTCCTCTTTTCCCTGATCCTGGCTTTGGGGATGCTGGTAGATAACGGGATCGTTATTGTGGAGAACATCTACCGTCACATGCAGGAGGGTGAGCCCCGAGTGACGGCCGCCCGGACCGCGACGGACGAGGTGGCCTGGCCGGTTATTACCTCGACCCTGACCACCCTAGGGGCTTTTTTCCCGGTGCTCTTCTGGCCGGGCATCATGGGCGAGTTCATGCACTTCCTCCCCCTCACCCTGATATGTGCCCTGAGCTCCTCCCTCTTCGTGGCCCTGGTCATCAATCCGGTCCTGTCGGCCCGGTACCAGTCGGTCACCTCCAAGGGGCCGAAGCAGGACAATCCAGGGCGGCTGGTGCTGGTAAAACGCATCTATCTCAGGCTCCTCATCTGGGCGCTGGATCATCGCCTGATCGTGATACTGATTGCCGTTATGCTTCTGGTGGGGTCGATAACCGCCTTTGCCCTCTTCGGTAAGGGCACGGAGTTCCTTCCTGATGTTGAGCCACGGCGTGCCTACGTTTACCTCAAGGCCCCGGAGGGAACCAACCTCGATGCCTCAGACAGGTTGGTGGCCCAGGTGGAAAAGATCGTCTCGGCGTATGAGGACATACGCTATGTCATTGCCAATATTGGCTCTAAAGGTGGTGATCCCTTTTCTCGGGGCGGGACCGGGACGCACCTCAACCGGGTCGCCCTGGATTTCAAGGACTTCCACGACCGTTCTCGTCCTTCCTCAGGAATTGTCAATGAGATTCGGCGCAGGGTTCTCGCCACCATCAAGGGGGCTGAGGTTCAAGTTGAAAAGGAAGAGGAAGGTCCACCTACTGGGCCTCCGGTGAACATAGAGATATCGGGAAAAGATCTCATGGTCCTGGGTGACCTTGCCGCTCGCGTAAGGAGGGAAATCGCGGATATCCCCGGCCTGGTCGATATAAAGGACAACTTCGTCAAGGGAAAGCCGGAGATTAGGGTACGGGTGGACAAGGAGAAGGCTGCTCTTCTTGGCCTCGATACCTTTATCATTGCCTACACGGTTAAGGCGGCCATCAACGGTGTCAAGGTTGGGGTCTTTCGCCAAGGTAAGGACGAGTATGACATCCTGGCTCGGATCCCGAAACGGGATCGGCGCTCCGTGGAAAGCCTCAAACGCATCACCATCTCAGGCCC
>DAOVGJ010000203.1 GCA_030672465.1 Pseudomonadota bacterium
AATGCCCATTGACCTGGTCATCTCGGACATTAGAATGCCCGATATCAACGGATTGGATTTATTGGTTCGCATTAAGAGGGATTATCCTCACACGAAGGTGATCATCATGACGGCCTATGGATCCTCTGATGTGCAAAAGGAGGCCAGCAAAAGGGGATCCCTCTATTACATCGAAAAACCCTTTGAAATCAATGAAATCAGAAAATTGATCCTGGATCTTGTCAAGGAAAAGAGGGGGTTCGAGGGGAGGCTCTTCGACCTCCAATTGACGGATATCATTCAAATGAATTGTCTCGGCCGGGTGACAACCTCCCTGGTCATTACAAAGGATGACCACAGGGGGATAATCTACTTTAATGACGGCGAGATCGTCCACGCCGAATGCGATAACATAGAGGGGGAAGAGGCCTTCTATACCATCCTCGCGTGGCAGGAGGGGAAATTCGTATCCAATATCGGGGCCTTTCCACCTCGGGAGACGATTTCCTCAGCGTGGGAACACTTGCTGATGGAGGGCGTGAAGAGGAAAGACGAGGCCGGGTCTGCCAGGGGCGAAATTGAAAAGGGGGAAGAAAGGAGTGGAAAAGAGATCACGGAAGGCCCCGCGGATGCGGCATTTGGCCGTTTGGAATCAGGGGGGGAGAAGGAAGAACGGGGGAACGCTGATCGAATGTGCAAGCTGATCAAGAAGATGCCGGAATGCGATGGGGTCATGGTCGTATCCGGAAACGGGAAGGTAGAGGCCTTCGAATCCATGGCCGAAATAGAGGAGGAAGGTGTATTGATCGCTTTCCTGGGATTATTTGGGGAGAGGGTGGGAGACTTCTTCAGAATGGGTAAGCTCAACCGAATAGTCTACGGAAATACACCGGCATGGAAGATGATCTTCAAGCACGGGCCCGAATTTGTCGAAATCGCATTGAAAAGAGGAGTTCAGTTTAACGGCTTTATCGCTTCGTTGAAAAAGACGCTGGATACCGTCGCACAGGGCAAGCCCAAGGGGTAAAGCATATGATCTTTCCGAAAGGGGAAGTAGTACACAAGAATTTGAGCACCTCTTACACGAACCTCAATGGTTTGCTCCTCTCACTGAAATCGGAGGATTTCAGCGGATATGTCAAAATCGGCTTTTTGGACTATGAGGCGGTTCTCTTTATGGATTCGGGGGATATCATCAATGCCGTTGAGGAGATTGGCGACAAAAAGAGATTCGGCCAGAGGGCCATTAGCAATATCATATCCAAGGCAAAAGAGCAGGATGGCGTGATCAGCGTGTATCAGCTCTTACCTGAAATGGTTACGGTTCTGGCCAGCACGGTGAAACGGGAAATCCTCTATAAAGATCTTTCCACGGATTTCACGAGCCTGAAACGATTAATCGATAAGTTAGCCGAGGGAAGACATACGGGGTACATCGAAATCGCCCTGAGGAGTGGCAAGGGGAGTGGGGTGATCTTCTTTCAAGAGGGGGAGCCCTTAGAAACGATTCTTACCGCGGATGACGGAAATCTCGTTTCGGGAACGAACCTTCTGAATCGGGTCCTGGAGGAGGCTCTGGGAGCCGGAGCGGTCTTCAATGTTTACAGGGCTAACCTTTCCACATCTTCGGATCAAATGGGCGAGATTGGAGAGGGTGGGGATTTACAAGATCTCCTGAGGGTGCTACAGGACACAATCTCTACCATAGAGACGGTTGTGGACGGATTGATCAAGAAGGGAATCTTCAGTTCCGAATTGAGAAGGGCACTGGTTAAGAAATCTAATGAATATCCCTTTTTAGATCCCTTCGCCGCGGAGTTTAGGTATAAAGACGGGAAAATCGTATTCACGGGAAAAACGGATATCCATGAGTTGACGAGGGGATTGGGAGAGTGTTTGGGACTAACCATAGAGGCCATTTCACACCAGTTCTCCAAAGAAGAGATATTGGACCAGGTCAAGGGAGAACTGGATCAGATTAAGGCAGACTTTGGAAAAGAGATAAAGAAGTTCAACCTTGAGGCAACCATGCCCGAGATTTTTGGGGACCAGTTGGTCGGGAAACGATGAATATTATTCTCTCCGGTAAGGATATAGCCGAGATCGATAGCTGTCTGAGCAAGATGGTGGCAAGCTCAGCAGCACATTGCGTATTCTTGATCGACAGATCTGGTCAATTAATCGCGCATAGCGGCAATCCGTCAACGGTGGATGTTGCAGCACTGTCGGCCCTGACGGCAGCCAACTTCGGGGCAACCGCGGAAATTGCAAAGCTTCTTGGTGAAGATGAGTTCAACCTCCTTTTCCACAAGGGAAAGAAGGAGAATATCTATTTTTCGGCGGTGGGCGAACACCTTCTCGTGGTAATCATCTTCGATCATAAGACCTCCCTGGGTTTGGTGAGGCTTAGGGTAAACAAGGTCACCGACGAACTTTTGGAGATCTTTTCCTCGATTTTCGAGAGATCCAAATACATGAGCTCCGAGTAATCTATGTGACGACATGAATATTTGTTTGAAGGAGAGAATACGAGTAAATTCCAAATCCTAATTTCTAAACTCTAAACAAATTCAAATGACCGAAGTTAAAAACTCAAAACAGTATGATTTAGAAGATAAGCTTTTGGCTATTTGGATTTAGATATTGTTTAGTATTTAGTGCTTCGGCCCGCGACGAGACTTCGACGAGCTCAGTCGAGTCACCCCTCGGCCTGAGCAGTTCGGCCTTGAGACATGTCGACGAGCTCATGTCGAGCCGCTCACTGCCGAAAGGCTCGGGTCGAAGGCTCGGCAGAGTCGAGTTAGAGGTTAATCCGTTTTTGAATTATGCGCAACTATGTAAGGCGGTATATACAGGATGCCCTTTATTAATTTCAGTAAAGATGAGATACAGTGTAAGATCGTCTACTACGGGGCTGGCTTCTGTGGTAAGACCACCAACTTGCAATATATCTACAGCAAGACTGGGGGAAGAATCAAGGGGAAGATGGTCTCCATCGATACGAAAGGCGGAGACCGAACCATCTTCTTCGACTTTCTCTCCCTCAACCTGGGCAAGATTAGAGGCTTCGATATCAGGGTTCAGCTCTATACGGTCCCGGGGCAGGTTCATTATGATGCCACGAGAAAGCTGGTGTTAAAGGGGGTGGACGGGGTAGTTTTCGTGGCGGATTCCCTCAAGGTACAGAGAAAGAAGAATATCGAGAGCTTAATCAACTTGGCCAAGAATTTGGCCGAAAAGAGGCTGAGCATTCGGAACGTCCCTTTGGTCATGCAGTACAATAAACGGGATTTGAACGGGACCGACTCCGAGCTTCTTCCCCTGGAGATCCTGGAGAAGGATTTGAATTCGATGCTCAAGGTTCCAACATTTGAGGCCAGTGCTTTGAGAGGGTTCGGGGTTTTCGAGACGTTGCGGGAAATCAGTAAATTGGTTGTGAAGGATGTAAGCCGAAAGGTTCTCTCTATGGATCGACTTTAGTGGGTTTGGGGGAACACCTTCTTCGGAGAGGGCTGAGCTTCATGAAAAAGGACGATACAGAAGATCTGGATGAGGAGATCGAATCGGCGGTAGATTCCCTCTTTGTGGAAATGGGTGCCGATAGAGGGATTGAACTGGGGGGAAAGCAGAGGGGCATCCCCGAACAGGCGGAACCCATCCCCGATATTTCCCCCGAGGTGATGGAGGAATCCCTTGGGAAGGGCGAGCTTGGAGAAACCGTCCTACAGGCCGAGCCAGTGAAGGAAGAAATGGCATCTGCTCCGGAGGCCGAACCCATAAGGGAAGAGACGGCACCCTCGCCAGCGGAAACCGAGCCCGTCGAGAAGCCTCCAGAAGGGGAGAGGTTGCCCAAGGGCCTCGAAACCCTGGAGGTGGAAATCCTCTCCCTGGAGTGGGAATTCAGTGGAGAGACCCTCAAGAAAATTATTGCAGCTCTGGGTGGGTTGAAAGCCGCTTACCGGGGTGATGATTCCCTTTTGAAGGCTATCGACATGATGGGCAAGGTCTCCCTCTACCTGCTCAATGACGAAAAGAGTGTCACGCCGGAGGCCTTGAGGTTCTTACAGGATGGAAAGGAGGTCATAAAATTCCTGACCACGGAGAAAGGGGAGCAGACTATCTTCAAGAATTTGGTGGTTGAAGGCATCAATTCCCACTTTCAACTTTTGGGACTGCACAGGGGGGCAAGAAAGGACAGGGCTGAAGACGCGATATTTCAAAAGCTGTGTTCGGATTTAGAAAAACATCGGATGAGGTTGTACGATGGAGAAGACCGATTCGGGAGGGCCCTTAACCGAGTCAAGGGAATGAAGGAAGAGCTCATATTCGACGACGGGATTCGGGGATTATCGGATGAATTGGAAAAGATCCATGGCTACCTGAGGATGTGCCTCGGCCGTTTGGGCGACATCTCGGAGCAGTTTCAGAGGGAAATATTCGGGCAGAGGTTGTATACGGTAGAGAGGGTTTTGCTCGTTGAGACGCAAAATCGGATTTTTGGCATTCCCAGCGATTCGGTCATGAAATCCTATACCCTTACCGAGGGTTACACCAAGAGCATTGCTGCCCAGGACTCCATTACGCTTAAGGGGAGAAGAATTCCCTTGGTTAAACTATCCAAGGTATTCAACCTCGGTATATCGGGGGTGAGGAGGCCCCAGGGGATTGTTCTGGTGGGGGGGAGGGATAACATCGTCGCCGTATTGGTGGATCGGGTTTTGAGGAATAAAGACCTGTTCGTGAAGACCGCTGAACAGGAGAGAAAGGGGTCAAAATATATAGCGGGCCTATCGCATCTGGAGAGTGGCAAAACGGTTTATATCCTGAACATAGGCCGATTAAAAGCCCGCGGTCAACCATGACTTTTACTCGGTCAAGGCCGTCCACGTGATTGAATAGAGGGATATGACGACACGACAATCTACAGAGTCATTGAAGGACAATGTTAATCAGGGCGAGGAACTAAAGGCCATGGAGCTGGAGATTCAGAGGCTGAACGAGGAGGTTCAGCGGCTCAGGGCTTTTACCGAGAGCCTCATCCAGAGTATAGGCAGCGGCCTCATTCTCGTCGATACGAAGGAGCGGATTACCTATTTCAATCGGGCGGCGGAGAAAATCCTGGGATATTTAGGGAAAGAAGTTATTGGAAAGCCCTTTGCGATATTTTCCCTGAGGGAGAAAAAGCAGACCATGCCCACTCCCTTTAAGAATCACGATGAAATGGATTCCAGAAGGGAGGGCCTCATCGTGAGAAAGGACAAGGTTGAGATTCCCGCTGGGTTTAACATCACCGATCACGTGGATTCGCATGGGGAGAGAATCGGTAAGATCATCAGTTTTCGGGATATGACCAGTATCCTCAAACTTCAGGAGGAAATTCTTCGCATGGATCGATTGGTATCCGTGGGTGAGCTCTCCTCGGGAATAGCCCATGAGATCCGAAATCCCTTGGCGGGAATAAAAACCACGGCTCAAGCACTGGGTGAGGAGATGGGGCAAGATGACCCCAAGAGGGAGTATCTCAATCGGATTACCAAGGAGATCGATCGACTGAACGATCTGCTGAAAACCTTCTTCTCCTTCGCCAAGCCTCAGAAATTGAATCCGGTGGTCTGCAATATCAAGGACATCGTAAATGAGATCATTCCGCTTCTCATCAAGGATATCGCCAACAGGAGCATCAATTTTACGGAGGAATACGCCCCTGACTTACCAAGGGTCAGAGTTGACTTTAGTCAGATGCATCAAGTGTTCTTAAACCTTTTTCTGAACGCAATCCAGGCGATGCCAAAGGGTGGGGAACTGAAAATTAGGGCGGAACCCATCGCATTGACCCCATTGCTCAATCCCGGAAGGGACTACGTTCGAATATCGATTTCCGACACCGGGAAAGGAATGCCGGCTCATGATCTTAAAAAAATTTTCGATCCCTTTTTCACTACTCGCTCAAAGGGGATCGGTTTAGGGCTATCCATCACGTATCAAATTATCAAGAACCATGGAGGGAGCATAAAGGGTGAAAGCAAAGTGGATAGGGGAACGACCTTCACCATTACGCTCCCAAAATAGCCCGAATAGGGGAGAGAATGAAACCGGCCATATTAGTTGTGGATGATGACGAGGTCATGCGGCAAACGCTCTCCGATGTCCTCAAAAAAAGGGGATATACGGTGTCTACTGCGGAAACGGGGGGACAGACATTATCTTCTGTTAAGGAGCAGCTCTTTGACTTGATTTTACTGGATATCAGACTTCCCGATATGGATGGACTCGATGTTCTAAAACGCATCAAGGATATTGAAAGCGACCTCATGGTTATCGTGATGACCGCTTATTCCGATGTCCAGACCGCAGTCATGGCCATGAAGTCAGGGGCTTATGATTACATCGATAAGCCTTTTGAGCTGGAAGAGCTGAAAATCCTTATCCAAAAGGCCCTGGAGACGCAGAGCCTAAGAAATGAAATCCGCCGGTTACGGCGGCAGGGAGGGAAGAAATACCAGGGTACCGAAATTTTTGGCAATAGCCCCCTTATAAAGAATGTGATGGAGCTGATAGAGATGATCAGCCAAACCCCGAGGACATCCGTTTTGATTCAGGGGGAGAGCGGAACGGGAAAGGAATTGGCCGCAAATGCCATTCATTATCGGAGCAAGAGAGCCAATAAGCCGCTGATGAAAATCAATTGCGGTGCGATCCCGGAAAATTTGCTGGAGACCGAGATCTTCGGTTATGAAAAGGGGGCCTTCACCGATGCCAAGGGTACGAAAAAGGGCCTTTTTGAACTGGCCAACGGGGGAACGGTTTTCCTCGATGAGATCGCTGAGATGAAGTCCTACCTCCAAACAAAGCTCTTGAGGGTTTTGGAAATCCAAAACTTCATGAGGGTGGGGGGAGAAAGGGAGATCAGCGTCGATGTTCGTATCATAGCTTCCACCAACAGAGATTTATCAGCCTTGGTCAACGCGGGACAATTTAGAAAAGACGTATATTACCGCTTGAAGGTCATGGTCATTGAAATGCCGCCCCTGAGGGAGAGAAGGGAGGATATCCAGCTTTTGGCTAATATGTTTATCGAGGAAAATAATAAGGAATTGGGAAAGACCGTAACGGTAATATCGGAGGCGGCAAAGGAGTATTTGCTCAATTATTGCTGGCCTGGAAACGTAAGAGAGTTGAAGAATATTATCGAGAGGGCGATGATCTTATCCGATGACAACGAGATACTTCCCGATCACTTGCCCATTGAGCTGAGGAAGTTTCAAATGGACGGTACCGCAGATCTGATATCGGATAACGCGGATCTGACCCTAGATGCCGCGGAAAAGAAACATATAAAAGATGTCCTGATGATGATGGATGGGAATAAGTCGAGGGCTTCAAGGGTGCTGGGGATCTCTCGGTCCACCTTAAGGGAGAAGCTAAAGAAATATTCTATTTCCGCGGCTTAGCGCTTTCGACTCGCACATTTGGTTACGTATTTTGCTTGTATTGAGCTCGCCGAAAGGGCCGTGATTTCCCCCCTTGGGGGACTGAGCAAAAATGGGAAAGGAGTAAACCCATGCTATTTTCAAGGAAAGGCAACGTGGTCGGCTTAGATATCGGCTCCAGTTCCGTTAAGGTGTTGGAACTGGCAGAAATGAAGGGGGGGTATCAGTTGAGGAACTTCGGAATCGCACCCTTGCCCCCAGAGGCCATCGTCGATGGGGCCCTCATGGATTCGGTAACCATCGTTGATTCAATCAGGGGGTTGGCCAGCGCTTTGCGGATAAAGACCAAGGATGTGGTGACTTCGGTATCGGGCCATTCTGTAATCGTCAAGAAGATCAGCATCCCTACTATGACGGAGGATGAGCTCGAGGAGTCCATTCAATGGGAGGCGGAGCGCTATATCCCCTTTGATATCAATGACGTAAACATCGATTTTCAAATTCTCGGCCCCACTGAGGGGAGCGAGGAGTTGATGGACCTGATCTTAGTGGCGGCAAAGAAGGACATCATTAATGACTATCTGTCCATTATCATCGAGGCAGGCTTCAATCCCGTTATCGTTGATATTGATTCCTTCGCCCTCGAAAATATGTTCGAGGCGAATTACCCCATGGGTGGAGGGGAGGTTATTGCCCTCGCCAATATCGGAGCGAGTGTAACGAACATCAATATTTTAAAGAAGGGGATCTCCTCCTTCACAAGGGATATATTCACGGGTGGAAACGCCATTACCGAGGAGATTCAAAGGCAGCTCAATGTGGACTTTGAGGAAGCTGAAACCCTGAAAGTGGGCAATCGAATGGATGAAGCCAGTCAAAAGGTCATCCAAGAGACCCTGAAATCGGCCTTAAATTCCTTGTCTACCGAGATTGCCAAGTCACTGGACTTCTTCCGCTCCACCAGCTCCGATGAAAAAGTCGATAAACTGGTTTTAAGCGGAGGCTGTGCGAAGATAAATGGTATTGAAAACGTCATCGAGCAACAAGCCGGCATTCCGGTCGAGATCGTCAATCCCTTCAAGGAGATCGACTGTTCCAAGAGGGATTTGGACGTTGACTATCTCAAGGAAATGGAACCAATTATGGCCGTCAGTGTTGGCCTGGCCTTAAGGAGGGTAGGGGACAAATGATCCGAATTAATTTATTGATGGCGAGGGCTGTGAGGAGGAGGGTAGGCCTCCGCAGGGAGATTTCCATTTTCGTCTTCGTCCTGGTTTTGGTCTTTCTCCTCATCGGGCTCGTGCAGTGGGTATACGTGAACCAATCGCGTGCGCTGCAGAGTCAGATTAGTGATCGCAAGGTGAAGTTGGAGAAGCTGCGGGCCCAGAAAAGACAGATCGAGCAGCACAAGGTGGACATGAAAGTTCTTGAGAAGAAATTGGCCATCATCACCGAATTGAAGAAGAATAAAGCGAGGCCGGTGCGGATCTTGGATGAATTGAGCACTCACATGCCGGACAAGATGTGTCTTCGCTCGCTGAAGAAAAAGGGAGCTCAATTGGAATTGGAGGGATGGGCGCTCTCCGATGAGGTTATCGCCAATTTCATGACCAGCCTTCAACGCTCGAAATATTTCGGCGGTGTCGAATTGATCGTTACCGAGCGGTTCAAGCCCGAGGGGACCAACATCAACATCAAGAAATTTACCATCACCAGTACCGTTGTACAGTAAAGGAGGACGTCATGGCCGTTTCCATGGATTCCATTGCCAAATTACCCACGCCGAAGAAGCTCCTTATCTTGTTAGCGGTCGTAGTGGTTATTCTGGGCCTTTACGGCTATCTCGTCTATCTGCCCCAGCAGGCGAGACTGAGTGGCTTGAGGCTGGAGTTGGGCAAATTGAATAAGGAGTTAGAGGAGAGCAAGGCCATTGCGCGAGACCTGGCTAAATTTAAGAAAGAGGTCGAGAATTTACAAAGGCAGCTCACCCTAGCCCTGGCCCAGCTCCCCAACAAAAAGGAGATTCCCAGTCTCCTCCGCAATATCTCAAGTTTGGGGAAAGGGTCGGGCTTGGAATTTCTCCTCTTTAAACCAAAACCCGAAGAACGCGTCGGAACACAAGCTGCGGCATCCAGCAGGCCAAAACCCGCAGCATCCGGCAAACCAAAACCCCAAGAACCCGAGGAATTCTATGCCCGGGTTCCCTTGGAGTTGACCATGTTGGGGAGTTATCACAACGTGGCCACCTTTTTCGATAAGATCAGCAAACTGGACAGAATCATCAACGTCCTCAACTTCTCCATGGGAGATGTAAAG
>DAOVGJ010000119.1 GCA_030672465.1 Pseudomonadota bacterium
CCATCTTAATCAAGCCGGCCACCGAGGCCGCTGACGCCGGCTCCCCGAATACCCCCTCGAACTGGGCCAGATAGCGATATGCCTTCAGAATCTCCTCATCGCTGACCATGTCTATGATGCCGCCCGATTCGTCACGAGCCCGCTCGGCCTGCTCCCAGCTGGCTGGATTTCCGATTCTGATGGCCGTGGCGATGGTCTCCGGTTTGGCGACGATGTGTCCCCTGACGATGGGAGCAGCCCCCTCCGCCTGAAAGCCCATCATCTTGGGGAGGGACCCGATCCTCCCCCTCTCCTGGTATTCCTTGTATCCCTTCCAATAGGCGGTGATATTGCCCGCATTGCCAACGGGTAAGAAATGGTGGGTGGGGGACTCCCCCAACTGGTCGCACACCTCGAAGGCCGCCGTCTTCTGGCCCTCGATTCGATAGGGATTGAGCGAATTCACCAGGGTGATGGGGTAATCCTCCGTGATCTCCCTGACGATGCTCAAGGCCTCGTCGAAGTTTCCCTGGATTTGGATCACCTCGGCCCCATGGAGCATCGCCTGAGAAAGTTTGCCCAGGGCGATCTTCCCTTTCGGAATGATGACATAGGCCTTCATGCCCGCCCTGGCGGCGTAAGCGGCCGCCGAGGCAGAGGTATTCCCCGTCGATGCACAGATGACTGCCCTCGATCCCTCCTCAAGGGCTTTGCTCACGGCAACCGTCATCCCCCTGTCCTTAAAGGATCCCGTCGGATTCAACCCCTCAAATTTTAGGTAAACGTCGATATCGCTGGGCAGAACCTCCTGCAATCTTTTTGCCCGGATCAAAGGGGTCCACCCCTCGTTGAGGCTCACGATCCACCGTTCTTCCCCCAAGGGAAGAAAATCCCGGTACTTTCGGATCACCCCTCTCCATCGGTCAGTGCGATATTCACTCATCCTTCCAATTCCCGGCCGAAACCGCTCAACTCAACTCGTCCTCTACCCGAATGAGCGTGGTCCTGTCCAAGATCACATCCATTTCATCGATTTCCCGCAAGGCCCTGCGCACATTTCGCTCCCGCGCCTCATGAGTCATTATCACCACGGGAACGGCCTCGGAAACCCCCCTCCCCTTCTGAATGACCGATGCGATGCTGATATCATTTTTCCCCAACACCCCGGAGATCTTGGACAAAACCCCAGGTCGGTCCAACGCCGAAAACCTCATGTAGTATGGCCTGATGATATCCTCGATATCCTTGACCTTCATCTCTTTGACGTCCGCCCGTTGGAAGGAGAGGATGGGCACCCTTTCCCTCGTCCCCTTGAGGATATTGCGGCTGAGTTCGATCAGGTCGCCTACCACCGCGCTTCCCGTGGGCATCATGCCCGCTCCCTGACCAAAAAATAGGGTCTCCCCAACGGCATTCCCCTTGAGAAAGATGGCGTTGAAGACCCCATCGACGGTGGAGAGGAGATGATCGGAGGAAAGCATGGTGGGATGGACTCGGGCCTCGATGGTTTCCCCATCGGTCTTGGCGATGGCCAATAGCTTGATCTTGTACCCAAACTCCCGACCGAATTGTATATCCAGGGGCGTGATATCGGATATCCCCTCGATGAAGATATCCTCGAACGGAACCTTGGCCCCAAAAGCCAACTTAATGAGGATGGCCAGTTTATGGGCTGCATCGATCCCCTCGATATCCAAACGTGGGTCCACCTCGGCATATCCCTTGGCCTGGGCCTGACGGAGAACCTCGGTAAACTCACCGCCCTCGTTGCTCATGGTGCTCAAGATGTAATTGGAGGTCCCATTGAGGATGCCGAAGATGGTCTCAATGCGCTCGGCAACGAATCCCTCCTTGAGGACCCGGATGATGGGAATCCCCCCACCCACCGCGGCCTCAAAATTTAAATCTACGTTACATTGCTGGGCAACCCGACACAATTCATCCAAATGGGTTGCAAGCAGCGCTTTATTGGCAGTTACCACGTGCTTCCCCCGCCTGAAGGCCTCGAGAATATAGGATCTTGCGGGTTCCTCCCCTCCAATGAGCTCCAAGACGATGTCGATCTCCGGGTCCTCGATTACCTCCTCGGCGCGCTCGGTCAATACGTCCCGGCTCACCTTTACCGCTCTCTCGGTCTCCAGGTCAATGTCCGCAATCCGCTTGAGGGCGATCTTCGACCCCAGACGCCTCTCGATCAGCGGCCCATTTTCCTGGAGGATCTTAACAACCCCGGAACCCACGGTCCCCCATCCAATCAGCCCGACATTAATCCCTTTCATACCATCCCCCTACCCAACCCTGGCTAATTCAAGTCGACCCTTCCACCTTTCCCTGAGGACTTTCGCCAAAGACCGATGGCCCGGCTGTGAGAGATCCGGATCTCCCTTCACCACCGAGAAGGCCTCCTGGCGAGCCTGATTGAGGATCTTCCCATCCCGCAGGATATTGGCAACACGAAAATCCGGGAGGCCCGATTGCCTTGTGCCCAGGAAATCTCCTGGGCCTCGTATGATCAAATCCTCCTCCGCAATTCGGAACCCATCGTTGGTCTCCTCCATCACCCCCAACCTCCGCCTGGCTTCCTCGGATCTCCGATATTGGGCCAGCAGCAGACACTTGGACGGATATTTTCCCCTACCGATTCTTCCCCTGAGCTGGTGGAGCTGTGGAAGCCCAAATCGCTCGGCGTGCTCCACTAAAATTAAGGAGGCATTGGGAATATCGATGCCCACCTCGATTACCGTGGTTGCCACCAAGATATCGATCTTACCATCCCTGAACTTCACCATCACCTCTTCCTTCTCCTCCCCCTTCATCCGACCATGGATCAAGCCCCCCCTGAATTCGGGGAAGACATCCCTTTGCAGATGATCGGCCATTCGGGTGGCGTCCAGGAGATCCATTTTATCGGATTCTTCAACCAGGGGATATACCAGGAAGGCCTGTCTTCCCCTCCGGATCTCCTCCTTCACGAGCTCATAAACTTTGGGCCTTGACCTTTCGTAATAGAGCCTCGTCTCCACGGGAACCCTCCCCGGGGGAAATTCATCGATGATGGAGATGGCCAAATCCCCGTACAGGGTAAGGGTCAAAGTTCGAGGGATAGGGGTCGCAGTCATCACCAGGACATCGGGGTTTGTTCCCTTCCTCCGCAACGTGGCCCTCTGGATGACGCCGAACTTATGTTGCTCGTCGATGACCACAAGGCCAAGCCTGTAAAAATGGACGTGCTCCTGAATGAGGGCGTGCGTACCGATAATGATGTGCTCCTCGCCCGAGGTGATGGCCTGCAGGATCTCCTCCCTTTCCGAACCTTTGATGCTGCTGGTCAGCAAGATCGGCCGGATTCCCAGGGGCCTAACGATCCGCCGGATGTTCAGGAAGTGTTGCTCTGCCAGAATCTCCGTGGGGACCATGAAGGCTGCCTGATACCCATTCTCTACCGCGATAAGGGCCGCCATAAGGGCCACGATGGTCTTTCCGCTCCCCACGTCACCCTGCATTAAACGATTCATGGGGTGGGGCTGTCTCATATCCTCCTCGATTTCCGATAGAACTCGCTCCTGGGCGGGAGTCAACCGAAAATCCAGGGATTGGAGCAACCTCTGGGTATACCCGTGGAGGATTTGAAAGGGGATCCCCTGCTCGCCCTTTACCTCGCTTCTCCTCAGGGCCAGTCCTAATTGCAGGAAGAAAAATTCGTCAAAGACGATCCGCCTGTGAGCATCGGATCGGGCGAGGTTGAATTCCTCCAAGGGAGCGTCCTCCGGGGGGAAATGAACGTGTCTGATAGCCTCCCCGAAGTCCATCAGCTTCTGACGGCTGATAATATCCCCCGGGATTGGGCTGGTGAGCTCATCGGCATAGTGGTCTACAACCCCCTTCATGACTTTTCGAATCGTCTTCTGATAAAGCCCTTCGGGCTCGGAGTAGATGGGCACGATCCTCTTGAAATTGAGCGGGTCATCCTCGATATGATCGGCTATCTCCATGTCTGGGTGATGGATTTCCTTCTGATGTTTGAACAGCCTTACCTCCCCGGATATGATAACGCGCCGCCCCTTTTTAAACCGGCTTCTGAGGTATTCCTCGCTGCCGCGAAACCATTTCAAGGTGAGGGTCCCCTTCCCGTCCCCTACGATGACCTCGAATACCCTCTTCCTATTCCCCTTATACAAAACGGTTCCCGCCAACAGTACCTCGGCCAATACCGTCTCCACCTTCCCCACCTGAATCTCCGAGATCTTCTTGATGACCCTTCGGTCCTCATATCTCCGGGGCAAAAAATAGAGGGCATCCTCAATGGTCTTTATCCCCTTTTTCTCCAGCTTCTTTGCGATCCTCGGACCCACCCCTTTGACGAACTGGATCGGTTGTGAGAGTCCCCCGGCCTTAACCTTAACCTTAACCTTATCTTTTGCCTTAACCTTCCCCTTATCCTCAACCTCAACCCTTTCCTCTTCACTCTTAATTCTCAATTCTTCATTCCCCATTCTCCCCTCAACCTTAACCTCAGCCTTAACCTTCCCCTTATCCTCAAC
>DAOVGJ010000185.1 GCA_030672465.1 Pseudomonadota bacterium
ATGCATGTGCCGGACATGGTAGATCTCTGTATCGTTGCACTTCCTGCAGGGCTTGTGCCAGGGATAATCAGGAATTGTGCGGAAAAAGGCGTGAAGGGGATAGTACTCATCACGGCTGGTTTCAGGGAAATCGAAGATGAGTCGGGGGGGAGATTGCAGGATGAGGTCATGGATCTCGCCGATGAGGCCGGTATTCCGGTGATTGGGCCGAATACTTTTGGCATTGTCAACCTTCATGCCTGCCTGAATGCCTCCTTCACCCCGCAGTTTTCCGACGTCAAAAAAGGGGGGATTAGCCTCTTAAGCCAGAGTGGTGGCATGTCCCACCTGATGGGGTTCCTTTCCATGAGGGACGATTTTGGCTTTAGCAAGATTGTGGGTCTTGGCAACCGATGTAATATAGATTTTGCCGACATGATCCCCTATTTGATGAAAGACCCCGACACCCGGGTGATTGCCATGTATATGGAGGGCATCGATAATCCACGCCATCTGTTGGAGGTGGCCCAAGGTTTCAGGGGTAAGAAGCCGATTATATCGTATAAGGTGGGCCTCTCGGCCACGAGCGATTTGGCATCCAAATCCCATACGGGTTCATTGGCCGGTCGGCATGAGATATACGAGGGAGCCTTCAAACAGGCCGGGATTCTCACTGTGGAAAGCTCGTTGGAGCTTCTCGATACGGCTAAAGCCCTATGCTCGAGTCCGCTGCCCAAGGGTCCTGCGGTGGCCGTCCTTTCCGGTCAGGCGGGCCCTGCAATGGTTGCCTGTGACATTTGCGAGAAGGAGGGATTGCGCATTATTCCATTTTCGGAGGAAACCCAGAAAAGGATAGACAACCTTCTTCCCCCCATGGCCATAAGGACCAACCCCGTAGATGTGGGTCCTGCCTGGTATGATTCACGCGCAATACTGGGGATTGTTGAGTCCGTCCTTCGAGATAAGGCCATCGATGCCATCCTTCTCTGCATCATGTTTGCCTCGGCCAACGAGGGCTCAATCAGGGTATTATCCGATTTACTCGCGCAATGGGGCAGGAAGAAGCCCATCGTGTGCTGTTTTTCCTCCCCTCCGGGGATTTGGAATGAAGAGGTGGAATCCCTGGTTGAGGAGGGAAGCATCATAAACTACCCTACACCGGAGAGGGCTGCAAAGTCGCTATCCGCACTTTGGAAATATAGGACAATGAAGGATATCGTTTGAGGGGGATGAGGGCCTTGGGCCAGATCACGGAAAAGCCCCCTTTTCGAAAAACTCTGTGCCGATGGGAGTTCATGAGATGGAGTATACCCCTGAAAGCGAATTGAAATCCAGAATCCAACGATTCCAGGACTCTTTGAGGGGACAAGGGGTAGATGGCGCCCTGATCTGTCAAAACGTTGACCTATTCTATTTCGCCGGTACGGTTCAAGAATCCTTCCTCTTCATACCCCAACAGGGAGAGCCCACCCTCATGGTTAAAAAGAGCTATGCCAGAGCGACGAGGGAGTCAGCTCTCTCAAACATCATATTGTTGGAAAAAGTCCGCCATATTCCAGGTGTATTGCGGGATGGGGGCTTTGGCCACATTGGGACCATCGGCCTCGAGTTGGATGTCCTTCCTACCAATTACTATTTTCACTTTCAATCCCTTTTCTCCCGATCCCAATTTACCGACGTTTCCCGTCTCATCCTGAAAGTGAGGTCCATCAAATCGGACTATGAAATCCGACAGATTCGGAAAGCGGTCAAGATCACGGATGAGGTGATGGACTGGGCCAAGGAGATCATCCGAGAGGGGATGACGGAACTGGAGATCGACGGGCTGCTCTTTTCCCAAGCTCGAAAAAAAGGGCACCAGGGAAGACTTCGAATCAGGGGTTGGAATCAGGAGATGTTCCACTGCCACATCCTATCGGGGAAGAAGGGTGCTTACTCTTCCTTCTGTACATCCCCGGTTTGCGGGGAGGGTCCCAATCCCGCCATCGCCCAGGGTGCGGGGGCTCAAAGGGTGAGAAGGGGGGAGCCCATCTATATCGATTTCGGAGTTGGGATCAATGGATACGTGAGCGATGAAACGAGAACATTTTCCATCGGAAAGCCCCACCGACTATTCCTAAGGGGATTTGAGGCCCTTTTGGAGATCAAGAGGGATATGGAGCACAGTGCTGGCCCGGGTGTCTCCGGTCGTGCGATATACCGCAGAGCCGTCGAATTGGCAAGGGCAAGTGGGTTTGAGGATTACTTCATGGGTCATGGAGAGGGAAGGGTTCCATTTGTGGGTCATGGAATCGGCCTCGAAATCGACGAACTTCCCCTCTTGGGCATGGGGATAAGCACCCGCCTGGAGGAAGGCATGGTTTTCGCCTTCGAGCCTAAGTTGGTCTTCCCCGGAAAGGGCGTGGTGGGCGTTGAAGACGTCTATTTGGTATCCTCCCATGGAGTCGAAAGGCTCACCTTGACCGGAGACCAGCTCGTTATTCTCCCCGAATAGGCTCGAGCCCGTGATCTGGGGTTATTAAACTGGAGTTTCATGGGCTCTAAATGAAGTATTTTTATAACCCATTGATATGATAGTAAGCTATTTTTCTGGTTTGAGAAAACCATTATCCCTTCGCTCTATGCTTCGGGGTCTGTTACCCCTCAGCAGGTCAAGGTTGAGAGGGTGGAGGGGAAAGGCTGAGGTTAAGGTTGAGGTTAAGGCGGGGATTGTTGCAGCACCCAATCCTTCTCAACCTTAGCCTTAACCTTTCTTTTTGCTCACCCTCGATGGGTACCTCACTTCTCCAGCACAATACGCTCAGGGAAAACGGTTTTCTCCAGAAATCCGGGAAACTCCAGTTTTTTAAAGATTTTGGAAGCGACGGCCTCGGTGAAGGAGGAACTGAGCAGGGGATTTGTCGATCCGGTCCTATTGGGGCCGAGGAGGGGATAAGGAGGATGGGCGTGGTGATCGTCGGGGATAGTGGAAATATGATACCAAGAGGTTCATAAGGGAAGGGGGAACCCCGTGAATCTAGCTGTTGTCTCTTTCTTCTTCATAGGGATGATCTTGATTGGTGCCATGAGCTTTAGGCGGATCAGGGGGACCGAAAGCTTCTTCGTGGCCGACCGCAGGGGGAGCCCCCTTTTAATCACCGGATCCCTCGTGGCCACCATTGTGGGGGGGTCCAGCACCATCGGCATGGCAGGGCTGGGGTTTGAAAAGGGGCTCGTCGGCGCATGGTGGCTATTGGTGGGAGTGGTGGGACTCATGATTCTGGCTTTTTCCATGGCCAAACGGGTTCGCAGGTACGCCTTTTATACGTTGCCCGAGCTCCTGGGAGATCAGTACGGCTCCGGCGTGAAATTGGTGGCCTCGGTCATTATATCCATCGCCTGGCTCGGTATCATCGCGGGGCAGATGGTCGCGGCGGGCAAAATCCTCGATGTCCTCATCCCGGGACACCTGGATTTGATGATCCTTCTCTCGGCCGTCGTTTTTATCATTTACACCATATTAGGGGGTCAGTATTCCATCCTTCGCACCGATACTGTCCAATCGGCCATCTTGCTCCTGGGTATTTTCATCTGCCTCCCGCTGAGTATCGGAAAAGCGGGGGGCCTTGAATCCTTACGGTTCAACCTTGGTGCCTCCTATTTTTCCTTCCCCACCAATACCCATGGCGATTGGACCTATGTGGTCACGCTTATGCTCATGGTAGGCTCCACCTATGTGGTGGGCCCCGATATCTATTCGAGGCTTTTTTGCGCGCGAAATGAAGGGGTGGCGAAAAATTCGACGACCATAACAGCCCTGATCATGATCCCCTTAGCCTTCTCCATTACCCTTATCGGAATGTCTGCCAAGGCGATTGCCCCGGGGATCTCCCCCGAAGGGGCCTTTCCCACGGTGGTCATGGATGTCCTCCCCATGGGGATCAACGCTCTGGTCATCGCAGGGCTACTTTCTGCCGTTATGTCCTCCGCGGATACGTGTCTGCTTACAACGAGCACGATTATCTCTGCCGACATTATCAAGCCCTGTTTGAGGGGTGGCATGAGGGATGAGCACCTCCTCTTTATCTCCCGAGCAATCATCGTGCTCATCGGGCTTGTTTCCCTGGAGATTGCCCTCAAGCTGAAAGGGGTTATTAAGGCGTTGCTACTGGGTTATACCATCTATTCCTCCGGTTTGGTCTTGCCTGTGATTTGTGGGTTTTACGGGAAATGGCTCCGGCTCCACCCCTCGGGGGCAATGGCCGCCGTAATCGG
Organism: Pseudomonadota bacterium; assembly: GCA_030672465.1. Classification (GTDB taxonomy): domain Bacteria; phylum Desulfobacterota; class BSN033; order WVXP01. Next base: position 4,234 of record DAOVGJ010000185.1, read on the forward strand.
GGGAGGAGGAGTGGCCCTGTTCGGTAAATGGATGGACTATTCCCATTTCGGCCTGATGGGAATGGGCCTTTCCGGGATATTACTATTCGGGGTCAGTTGGACAGTTCGTTTCCTTGGAAGGGGGCATAGCCGATGATAAAAAAGGAGGTTCTAGGGATATTGCTCTTGATAGCGCTGGTTTGGTTTCCCCTGGGGGTCGCTTCCTCAGGAGATGTGGTGGAGGAAGAGGTATACCTTTTGGTGAGGGAACGGGAGCTTTTGGCCTTTTCGGCCGTGGGGAATCGTTGGGTGACTCAGAATCTCATCTCAGGGGAGCGGGTTCTAGAAAGTAAATTTGATGGACATGTGGCGGTGGCCGTTACTAACATCCGTGTCCTCGGATTCAGCGCCCTTACCAACAGATGGAGTGAGAAGAGATTGGAGGTTGGAGAGTCGATGGTTACCGCGGAAGCTGAGGGTAATGTTGGGATAGTTATCACCAACCTGAAGGCCTTTGGTTTCAGCGCGAAAACCGGCAGGTGGACCGTGAAGCGATTTGACCTGAAATGAAAAAGAGGGTTATGCGGGGTCGGATCGAGATTGCCTTTCCCAGCGTATGCTTTTGGAGATTTCCCCCCCCCAATCCATATGAGGATTTTCTATTTTTCCCATCCCTTTGTTCAGCTTGTTTATGATGGGGTTGATCTTGATGGCCCAGCTCAAGTTTTGGGCATTGGTGAAAATGCCCTGGGATAGGCCGACCAGCTCATATCGTCCGTCACGGATGGCGATGACCGGGGTTCCGCTGTCACCGGGGTTGACGCCGTTGGAAATCATGAATGCATTTTCAAACCGTGGCAGGATGACGGCAATGGCCTCAGGGGCCATCATTGAACTGACAATTCCCTCCCTTACGTTGATCCCGTAATTCATGGGGTTTCCGATGACGTAGATGAAGTTTCCCACCTCAAGCTCATCGCTATTGCCGATCTTATAGGGGAAGCAGTTGAGGTGGAGACCATCCGGCAGCTTGAAGATGGCAATATCGTCCTCTTTGCCCTTCACGACCTCGTCCAATTCGATGCGGCTGTCGTCTAGATTGAGGTAGGTATATTCGCTCAATTTCTCCGCTGGAACGTCTATCCTTTGGAGTCCCACGGGGGTGAGCATTTCCACCTGGAAGCTATCTTGTGAGACAGCGTGGTTGACGGTGAGGATATACTCGCCGAAGATCAAAACGCCCGCGCCGTCCAGTTCGACGGTGATGACCTCTCCATCCTCCAGTTTGAATTCGGTATTGGTGTGGAGGAAATAGACGGAGTCGATGATTTTTCCGATCTCCATAACCCGCTGGTTGACCAAAATGGGATTATTATCATACATCCCGTCCAGCATCAGGGGAAGTACCGGAGTGGTTTCCTTCAACGTGGAGTGCGCGCAGGCCGAAAACAGCAGGAATATTGAAAGCAGGAGAAGAAATTTTTTCATAGCTTGTACTCCCAAGAGGTAAATCGTGTTTGTTTAAAACCTCGGTTTATTTGAAAGCAAATATTATGCCATAATCAAGAGACAATATATAATATATTGAAATTACAGGAGTTTTTTATCTGGACCCATGAAAAGAGAGATGGCTCCTAGGCCCAGAATGTGAAAATAATTGCTCCCCCCCTGCAAAATTTCGCTCCCACCTCTTGAACTGGGAAAAATCGAATAAGTGGGCTATCGTCCAAACATCAAATTCTCATCTTTATAAGCGAACACCATTGTCCCTTCGCGC
>DAOVGJ010000198.1 GCA_030672465.1 Pseudomonadota bacterium
TGCCGGATGGTACGAGATGGTAGAACAGTACAACGCCATCATCGCACGCACCGCCGATGATATCGTCCGTGCTAAGGAGGAAAAACGCCCTTGCGTAATTTGGGGAACCCAAAATGCAAAGCCTCTGGAGGAAGATCTCAAATATGTTCGGATTCTGCATGCCTTGGGGTTGAGAATCATTCAATTGGCTTACGACCAACCGAATTATATCGGTACCGGGGGCAGCGAGCCGGATTCTGGCGTTACTAAGTTCGGCCGGAAAGTGATTGAGGAGATGAATCGGGTTGGCGTATTGATCGATATCTCCCACTGCGGCGACAAGACCGTGATGGATGCCATCAAGTATTCTCAGGATCCTATTGCTATCACTCATGCCAATCCCAGGGCCAAGGTGAATCATACTCGCAACAAAACGGATGAGCAGATGCTTGCGTTGGCTGAGAAAGGAGGAGTGATTGGACTGACGGCCTGGAGCCCCATAGCAATGGTAAAAAAGGGGGTGCGTCCCAATCTAGAGGATTTTCTCGATCTTATGGAGTATGTGATCAAACTCATTGGGATTGATCATGTGGGTTTTGGCCTCGACCTGACTCCCCACTGGGATTGGGACCCGGATGACTATTACCGCTGGATAAAACAGTACCCCGGTTTGGCTCCTGAAAACATCGAGGATAGAGTGGTTGAGGGCGTTCATCATGTTTCTAAAGTAAAGAATATCTCGAGAGGTTTGGTTGCAAGAGGCTATTCCGATGATGATATCCTAAAGGTCTTAGGGGGAAATTTTCTAAACCTATTTCGGAGGGTATGGAAGTGCTAAATTGCATTCAGATGAACAGCCGTTGTCTCATGAAACCGACCTAATCCTGAGATATATGGCACAACTTTTCCTACCAACTGAATACGACTGAACAGCCACGGCTTCTTCTTATTTGAGTCGCCAATTGCTCGTTATCGGATAAGAAAATCGATCACCATCATGGCCAAGCCTTTGCCAGATTGAGCATAAGATTTTTGTTTGCGGCCAATGGTGAAATCTTGTGAGTGCAGACATTTGGTGAATCCCTAAAGGAGGAACCATGAATGAGGTCTTTGAGAAAGTGACAATTCGAGGGATGGAATTGAAGAATCGGTTGATGATGTCGGCAATGGTCACCAATTTTTCGACATCGGAGGGCCAGGTTACGGACCGACTCATAGCATATCACCGGGAAAGGGCGCAGGGCGGAGTGGGGATCATCGAGACGGAGGCGGCTTATGTGCACCCTTCGGGAAAGGGATATGCCAACCAATTGGGCATTTATAGAGATGACTTGATTCCCAGGCTAAAGCGGTTGGTACGGAACCTACATGGCCATGGGGCAAAGGCGGCGGTTCAACTTCACCACGCTGGACGCAGGACTTCAAGGGCATTGACCGGTTACGAGGTGGTTTCTCCCTCCGCCATTGCCTGTTTTGAGGGAGATATCCCCCCTAAGGGGATGATTGTGGCGGACGATACCGGGGGTACCCTTCCCAAGGAACTGACACAAGAAGAGATTGGCCAATTGGTGGACTGTTATTCCGAGGCCGCTCGAAGGGCCAAAGAGGCCGGTTTTGATGTAGTGAGCATTCATGCTGCTCACGGATACTTAGTGAGTTCATTCCTCTCGCCATTTACCAATAAAAGGCAGGATGCATATGGTGGGGATAAAAAGGGAAGATGCCGCTTTCTTCTAGAAATCATTCGAGCGGTCCGAAAGGAGATTGGTGAACTCCCCATCATGGTGAAGATCAGTGGAGATGAATTTGTGCCCGGTGGGCTTTCCCTCGCCGACACCAAGGAGATTGCCCCCCTCATCGAGGAGGGCGGAGCCGATGCCATCACGGTTTCTGCAGGAACTGTTGGACAATCGGGAGAAGATTATCCCATTGATAAACCAACATATGCTTTTCTCCGGTCCTTACCAATGTATACCCCACGGGCAAGCTATCTTTACCTGGCACAAGGGATTAAAGAAAAGGTTCACATTCCCGTTATAGCCGTTGGGCGGATTAACACCCCTTCTCTGGTTCGAGAGATTGTGAAGCACAAGAAAGTGGATCTGGTCGCCCTCGGCAGGGCATTGCTGGCCGATCCATTTTTCCCTCGCAAAATGGAGCATGGTGACGAAAAGGCGATCCGAATCTGTATCGCATGTAATCAGGGATGTTTTGAAAACCTTTTCCACCAGAGATCGATTACATGTGCGATCAATCCCAGGGTAGGAAGGGAAGACGAAATGAAATTTGACCCGGCGGAAAAACCCAAAAAGACCGTGGTAATCGGGGGCGGACCGGCAGGAATGGAAACGGCCAGGATTTTATCCCTTCGGGGACATTCCGTATCCCTCTGGGAGGCAACCGATCAATTGGGAGGTCAGTTGCAGTTGGCATACAAGGCCCCAGGCCGAGAGGAGATAAAGAGTTACCTCGATTTTCTTTTGGCGCAAATGGAGAGATTACCGGTAGAGGTCTTTACCAAGGCCAAAGTGAACTCATCTTTCCTCCGAGAGCTCAGCCCGGATATTCTCATTTTTGCAACCGGGGGCCGGCCATGGATTCCCGAGTTCGCTCAATCCGATGTGGATGGCATATTGACGGCTGAAGAGATTCTGAGGGGAGAAAAAGCTGCAGGTGAGTCAGTCATTGTCGCCGGAGGTGGATTGGTGGGATGCGAGGTTGCGGAACTTTTGGGGGAACAGGGTAAGAAGGTGACCATCGTGGAGATGCTGGAGGACATTATTCCTGATGAATTTTCGGATACCAAGAAATATTTCGAAAATGTAATGGTCAAATATCGTATTCGCGTTCTCACCGAGTCGGTCATAGAACAGATCGCCAAAGGAACGGTAATCATTGAGAAAAGGACGGGCGAGACGGAATCCCTTAGCGCCGACACCGTCGTTTTAGCCTTGGGCTATGCTAGTAATCTCAATGCCAAGGAGGAAATACGTCCCGGTCCGGGTTGCAAGGTCTTCAAAATCGGGGACTGTTTTAAGCCGCGAAAGATTATAGACGCAGTTCTCGATGCCTACCGATTGGCTACCTCACTATGACAATTACTCCCCCATGTATGGGGAATAGTTTCATTGTTGCAAATCGGATAGCCATTTTGCTTGTTCGGATCCTCGTATTATAAGAGCAAATTCTTAACCATGATAAAAGGAGCCAAGTAACATGACAACTTCGAACGTTTTTCGTGAATATGCGGAAGAATTTGAAAGGCGATTACGACTCAAAACCTTCCCTATTGCGGTGAAAATGTTGGAGAAGGAAGGAGATATTCCCCAGGGAGCGACAAGGCCTAAAAGGGATTTAGGGTACCATTTGGCAACCTGCCAGGGTTTTGCCATGTCGCGCAGGGAGGGAACAGTCGTCGCGATGCTGAAGGAGGACATGTGGTGCAGTGAATCGGTCATAGGCTTCGGGTTGGCAGAGCCCCCGCAGTACTTCCTGGATGGATATAGCCGTTATCCAGATGACAACGCGAGCTTGGAAGCCGGCAGCACTTGGGCGCATGAGTTTCCTCGTTTTGAAGCTGGCAAATACGTAGGTATAGTCTCAAGCCCCTTAGCCACAGCTAATTTTGAGCCGGATGTGATTATACTATATTGTGATTCCACTCAGTTGAAAGTACTCCTTTCTGCGGCAGCGTGGAGAGAGGGGTATGAGCTTACCTGTACGGTGTCTGGAAAGGGCGCTTGTGTCTACGCCGTCGTGCCAGTAATGCAGCATGGGAGATGTCAGGTTACCGTGCCGTGTGCTGGCGACAAGAGGTTTGCGATGAGCCAAGATTGCGAGATGATCTTTGCAGCTCCGCACGCAAAAACAGAAGAGCTTCTTGTAGCACTGAGGCATTTGGACAAGCACGGTCTTCAGTTACCTCTGAGCTATATGATGATGCCCGAGTACGAATTGAGGGAAAGCTACGCGAAGATAGGAAAAATGATGGGGATGGATATAGACCGAGGCAAGAAATCGACAATAAAAAAATGGTAACATGAGTTAGGTATATCACATTTGAACTGCCCCATCTGAACAGTTGTTACCTCAGTGGGTAAGTGGTAGAAGTTCTTCGGCCTAGGTGGGACAATCTAGCCGGGGTAATTCACTTTTATTTTTGAAAGGAGGATTTTGTCATGGGTATGAAACGGGTTGATGAGCTGACGAAAGAAGAGGAGAAAAGAGCAACTGAATTATTTCAAAAGGCCATCGTCATCGAATGCCTAACGGCTGCACCTACATTAAAGCATCCGGAGTATATTCGGGAAACGCGGGATGCGGGGGTCACAGCGACTCATTTCACCATGCTGGCGCTCGAGGATAATATCCTTGGAGCATTGGACCATATTGCCGGATGGTACGAGATGGTAGAACAGTACAACGCCATCATCGCACGCACCGCCGATGATATCGTCCGTGCTAAGGAGGAAAAACGCCCTTGCGTAATTTGGGGAACCCAAAATGC
>DAOVGJ010000049.1 GCA_030672465.1 Pseudomonadota bacterium
GGAAGGAGGAATGATTCATGATTATCAGTATCAATCCCCAAAACCCTCAGCTCAGGTTGATCAGAAGGGTCATCGAGGTATTGAAAAAGGGAGGAGTGATCGGCTATCCCACCGATACCATCTATGGGATAGGATGTGACCTATTCAACAAAGAAGCCATTGAGAGAATCTACAGGCTCAAGAAGCACAATCGGAACAAACCCCTGAGCTTTATCTGTTCGAATTTGAAGGATATCAGTCGATATGCCTACGTTTCAAATTATGCCTATAAAACGATGAGGCGACTCCTGCCCGGGGCATACACCTTCATACTGGAAGCCACGAAGTTGGTTCCCAAGATGGTGATGACTAAGCAGAAGACCGTCGGGATTCGGGTTCCGGACAATCCCATTTGCCTCGCCCTTGTGAGGGAATTGGGCCACCCCATCATTAGCACAAGCGTATACCGACCGGACGAAGAGCTTTACAGTGATCCCCGGGAAATCGAGGAACGTTTTGGCAAAAGCCTCGATTTGGTCATCGACGGGGGCATTATCGTGGCAGAACATTCGAGCATTATCGACCTAACCGATGAAGTCCCCAAGGTAATCCGGAGGGGAAAAGGGGATGTCAGCCCTTTTATTTGATGGAGATGGATATGAACAAGGTGAACCTGAGGCCGACGACGACGATGTTTCCCCTACCCGTCATGTTAATCACGTGTGTAGATGGATCCGGGAAACCGAACATCATTACCCTCGCCTGGGTGGGGATGGTTAACTCGGACCCCCCCATGGTCTCCATTTCGATCCGGCCCAGTCGCTATTCCCATGGATTGGTCAAGGCTTCTCAGGAGTTCGTTGTGAATATCCCGTCGAAGGAGATGATCAGAAAAGTCGACCTCTGTGGAGTTGTCTCGGGAAGGGATGTGGATAAGTTTTCGGAAACAGGGCTTACCCCCATACCGGCGGCGGAGGTTTCGTCCCCCCTCATCGAGGAGTGTCCTATCAATCTTGAATGTAAGGTCAGAAAGATCATCCCCTTGGGAAGCCACGACCTTTTCATCGGGGAGATCGTGGCCATCCACATCGAGGATACGGTATTAAAAGAGAAAGGACGGGTTGATATCGCAAAGGCGCTTCCCGTCGCATATTGCGCGGGAGCCCATGAATATTGGAGCATGGGAAAGAAGTTGGGATGGTATGGCTATTCCAAGGGGAAGCTTTAGAAAGTCGAGGAGCTAAAAGGGAGCGAAGAGGCCGATGATCATCGACTGCCACACCCATATCTTTTCAGACGAGGCGAGGAAGGATCGGGGTAAGTATGCCCAAAAGGACCCGGCCTTTGGGGTGATCTACAAGGATGAAAAGGCGAAAATGGTAGGGGTGGAGGAATTGATCCGCTCAATGGACGAGGCGGGAATCGACAAGGCGGTGGTGTGTGGATTTCCGTGGTCGGACAGCGCGTTGTGTGCCGCCGGAAACGACTACATTTTGGAGGGTATGCGTCGTTTTCCCGAGAGAATTATCGGACTTGGCTGTATTCAGCCCAATGAGAGGGATGAGGCCGTTCAGGAGGCCGAACGATGCATCAGCCTAGGGATGAAGGGAATCGGGGAATTGGCATCGTACACCCCCGATCTCCCCCCATACGATATCGACTCGATGAAACCCATCTGTGAAATCCTGGAAAAAGCGGATCTTCCATTGATGCTCCATAGCAACGAAATGGTCGGGCACCCATATCCGGGTAAGTGCAATACCACATTGAAATCTACATACGATTTCATCCGTGGTTTTCCTGGACTTCGGATCATTTTGGCCCATTGGGGAGGGGGATTTTTTTTCTACGAACTGATGCCCGAGGTGGCCAAGGCCGCCGAGAGGACTTGGTACGATACAGCGGCCTCCCCCTTTCTCTATCGTCGGAAGATCTATTCAGTGGCGGTAACTATCGTGGGAGCTGACAGGATCCTCTTCGGGAGCGATTATCCCCTCATACGCCCAGAGCGTTATATCGAGGAGATGGAAGATTCGGGGCTCGGGGAGGAAGAAAGGCGCAAAATATTAGGACAAAACATAAAGGGCCTGCTAAAGCTCTGACTTTCTATTTTCGCACCAATTTGGAACCGCCCTCAGCTATGAGCGTCCCGTCTTCTCTATGAATTGTGGCCTTGGCAAGGACAAGCCTGCGATTGGCTTGGGTAATCTTTCCCCTGACTGTAAGTTTTTCCTTTACCTTGGCGGGGTTCTTAAACCGGACGTTTAGCATCGCTGTGACGGCGTTATAGCCCAATTCAAAGGCGAGTTTAGCCATGGCCTCATCCAATAAGGCCGAAATGATTCCCCCATGGACGATTCCATCATAGCCTTGGTAGGTTTCCGTGGGGATGAAGCTTGTCTGGATGGTCTTTGCGCCCTTGTTGAGGTCGAATTTTAGTTGAAGTCCCCCCTTGTTCTTCTCGCCGCAGATCCAGCAATAGCCGTAATACTCTATCTTCATGGCATCAACCCTCGGCTCATCGGACGGAGCTTGACTTGAACGTGTTGGTATCATAATATGCTCTTTGGGAGATGTCAAATGTCAACGGGCTGTTGCCCAAATCCCCTTTCGCTCTTTGAAAAGACTTTTTGACCATTCTAAGGCTCGCTTCACTGCAAATCTAAAACTCGCCCTCCAGGCTCAAAAATTAGATTTGCGGTCGTTTCGTTTCGCTAAGAATGGTTACCAAAAATTCTTTAATATTCGCTCCAGGGGATTTGGGAAACAGCCCCTCAAGAGGAGATCACTGAAAAGGTCGCTCTTTGCTGCTCAAAATATTTTTTCGACCATTCTAAAGTTCGCTTCACTGCATGACTGCAGCACTGCAACACTGCAGAACCGCAACTCGCTCAGAGCTCCCTTTTCCAGTTTTTCAGAGACCTCAAGGGCTTAGTGGCTCTTTTGGGGGATTCCATTATCCATAAGCTAACGGACTGATGATCGATTTCAGGGGGAGTTCATGAAGGATCCAGGCCTAAGATCGGAGCGAGGCTTATTCGATTCCCAGGGGGAAGAAATTGGAAGGGCCTTTGCACCCCTTGCCGATCGGATACGGCCCACCTCCCTTTTGGAGTTCGTCGGCCAGGAGCATCTCTTGGGCAAGGGAAAGCCCCTCCGGAACGCCATCGAAAGGGATCAGCTTCCATCGATGATCCTTTGGGGACCTCCCGGTTCCGGCAAGACAACCCTTGCCAGGATTATTGCCTCCGCAACGGATTCCCGTTTCATTGCCTTCAGCGCTGTTTTGGCGGGAGTGAAGGAGATAAAGGAGGTGATCAAGGAGGCAGAGGGCCAGCGGTATTTCCATCATCGAAGGACTATCCTATTCGTCGACGAAATCCATCGGTTCAATAAGGCCCAGCAGGATGCATTCCTTCCCCACGTGGAAAGCGGCTTCTTGTTTCTCATCGGGGCGACGACGGAAAATCCGTCATTCGAGGTAATCTCCCCCCTGTTATCCCGAACACGGGTTTTTACCTTACACCCCTTGGAAAGGGATCAACTACTCGTGATCCTCAATCGCGCCTTAAAGGATGAGGAGAGGGGATTGGGGAGATTTACCGTTGAGCTGGAACCGCACATTCTCGAGCACATTGCCGACATGGCCGATGGTGATGCGAGGATTGCCCTCAATGCCCTGGAAATGGCGGTGATAACCACGCCCCCGGATAGGAAGCACGTGAGAAGGATTACCGTAAAAACCCTCGAAGCGGTGATGCAGAGAAAGGCTTTGCTCTACGATAAGAATGGGGAGGAGCACTATAATCTCATTTCCGCTCTCCATAAGAGCCTCAGGGGAAGCGATCCCGACGCCGCCCTCTACTGGCTCGGCAGGATGCTGGAGGCGGGTGAGGATCCCCTTTATATCACCAGGCGTATGGTTCGATTTGCCTCTGAGGATATTGGAAATGCAGACCCTCAGGCCCTTCAAGTGGCCGTGGCTGCCATGCAAGCCTTCAGTTTTGTGGGATTGCCGGAGGGAAATCTGGCCCTTGCCCAGGCTGCCGTCTATCTTGCCACGGCCCCTAAGAGCAACGCCCTTTACACCGCATATCGCAATGTTCAGAAGGACATTCAAAGGACCCTTTCGCTCTCCGTCCCCCTCCATTTGCGAAATGCCCCCACAAAACTGATGAAGGAGCTGGGCTACGGAAAGGGATATAAATATCCCCATGACTTTCCAGACCATTACGTAGAGGAGAATTATCTTCCTGAGGACCTTAAGGGAAGGATTTACTACCGACCCACGAATCAGGGCTATGAGGGGGAAATTAGGAAGAAGCTTGATAAATGGCGTAAAGGGAAGGGATGATCACATCCATCACCTCTTTTTTTTAATCTTGACATGCTCGCCGGTCATGGGGACGAATACTACCGGGATGATATTCTGGCTTTTGATCTGGCCCTTCACCTTGGTGATCTTTTTGAGCTCCTGATAATAATCCCCAACGGGGATGACGAGCCTCCCCCCTTCCTTGAGCTGATCGAGCAAAGGCTGGGGAATATGGG
>DAOVGJ010000068.1 GCA_030672465.1 Pseudomonadota bacterium
GGTGAGGCCCCGGGTCGTGGCCATGGACCTCCACTGGCATCACCAGTCGTACGATGTCATCCAAACGGCCCGACAAATCAAAAAGGCCTTTCCCGGGATCTACCTCCTCCTGGGCGGGATGACGGCCAGCTTCTACCACCATGAGATATTGGCGAATTATGACGCCATTGACGCCATTATTCGTGGCGAGGGGGAGATCCCGATCCGGGCCCTCATGGAGGACCTTCGGGAGGAGCGAAGGGATCTTGGTGATATTCCCAACCTCAGCTGGAGAAGGGGGTCCGAAGTCGTGATGAACCCCCTGAGCTATATCGCATCCCAGGAGATCCTGGACGACCTCAACTTTACCCACTTCGATCTCCTGAGGAATCACCTTACCTATATCCGTTACATGGGTCTCCCCTTTTACGTCAAGGGGGTATCGAAGGAGAAGAACTTCTGGATGTATTCCCCCAAATCCCCCATGTTCGACCTGGAGGTGGGCAGGGGATGCCCGGTAAATTGCACCTGGTGCGGCGGGAGCCATTCGTCCCAAGAAAGGATTTCGGGCAGGAAGCGCGTGATCTTCCGTAAACCCGAAAAGGTCCTCCAATCGATAGAGGAGGCCCTCTCCTACGGATATGAGACCATGCACGTCTGTTTCGATCCCTTTCCCCAAAAACCCGACTACTATCTCAACCTCTTCTCCAGGATTCGAGCAAAGGGTTTAAAGATGGAATGCTTCTACGAATCCTTCGGATTGCCCACAGCGGAATTGATACGGGAATTCGCCAAGACCTTTCCCGGGCCCAAATCGCTCATGGCTCTCTCCCCAGAGGTGGGGTCCGAAAGGGTGAGGAGGGCCAATAAGGGCTATTTTTACACCAATGACCAGCTGGCGGAGACCCTGGATTTGATGCGGAGGGAGGGTGTATACGCCGATCTCTTTTTCACGTATGGGGTGGCAAGGGAGACCGAACGGGATCTCCGAGACACTCTGGACTTGATCAGGAGGGTCAAACGATTTCAAAACGTGAGGGCAACCCGGGCCTTTTCCGTGGAGATGGAGCCAGGAGCACCGTGGCATATTGACCCCGGTGCCTACGGAATCAAGACCCCTTTACAACGCTTCGAGGATTACGTACGCCATCATGCCGATGATGGCCACGATCCCTTCGCCCCATTGGGGTATACGATCCCCGATTATTTTGAGAAGGCCAACTCCGAAGACGACTCCTTTGCGCAACGGATTCAACGATTTAAGTGTCGCCATCTCTGTTTCATCCACCCCAACGCCCGCAAGACGAACTCACCCTTCTGGGGAAGGATGCTCTGTCGGGCGTCACAAACGGCCTGGTGGATCAAGAAACGCATTTTCCATGGCTGAAGCGAGCATCCAAAGAAGGATCCCGAAAAGACAACGGCCAAATACAAAAACGGCCTCTTGAAGCTAGAGGTCCCCTTCCTTGAGATAAAGGAACAGCACATCAAGGTGGAGGTGAAATAATAGGGGGTTTATTATTCTCCGGATTCTTCGGCCCCTTGCGCTATCTCTTCCTGGTTAGCCTCGTCCAGGAGGTCCTTAAGTACCTTATAGGTATCCTTTAAAATACGAACGGACGTTTTGTCGGATCCCCCTCTTCCAAATTCCTTTGTAATCTCAACAGCTCTGGCAAGACACCACCTCTTATTATTTACGGATAGGGCCATGGGAGAAACCTCCTTCCGTTGGGTTATGACGAAGATAGTCGAAAAATGGCCATTTGTAAAGGGAGACCGAAACCCTCGGTCCTCACCCATCAGCTTGGGGGGATAGCGCGAGGCCTTCGGCTACCTGGAGAGCTTTGCGGGTCAACTCCTCCTTGATATAGCCCTTCTCCACGAGGCGTTCCAGTTGATCCCTGTCGATCATTTCAGGTCTCCCTCCCCCTTTCAAAACTACATCCACGTGAAGGTCGACATAGCGGATTTTCTCAGGGTAGAACTCCACGGGGGTATTGATATTCCAATATTCCCCCTTCAAAAGCCCTCCTGACGAATAGTAGGAGTGTTTGACCAGCCAATCGCCCTCCCGAACGCGCGTGATGGCATAATCCCCCTTCTCGATGATCATGCCCAGCCCGTCGTACGTTCCCCCCTTAAGGGCGCGGCGGATGAGCATCTGTTTCTTATCCCCGGATAGAAATTCAATCATTCCCCCTTGAAGTTGAATCACTTTCCCCTCGGGTTTGACGTGTTCGATATTCAGTCCCCTCCCCTTCTCCAAGTGGTCGAGGATCAGCCTCTTCCTAAGAGCCTCCTCCATCTTTCCCATCTTAAAGGGGTACTTCTCCACCTCCCTTTCAATGAGATCAACGTACTCCGATGCAATGATTCGAAACCGGTGGTGTCCGTCCATAGTAGGAACGACCTCACCCCTGATCCGATCCAGGGAAGCCTTGGACAGAGAGGGGAATTCCACATCATACATGGCAGTATCCTTATTTTCCGGGGGAGTGACCCTTCTTGAAACAACATCGAACAGCGCATTTCTCAACGCCTCCATAACCTCCGCTGCCCGCTCGGGATCCCCTTCAAGGATTACCCCCTGTTTATCCGATCTATCTATTATGGAGACGTCTACGGTTGGGGAACCCGACCCCTTGATTCCGAATCGAGATAATACCTCTCGGGAGGGGTATACAATCGAACAGTGAGAGTCCAAGAGAAACTTCGTGAGGCCTGTGGTATAAATGCCCCGAATTTTGACCTTGGGCCTTACCATGGCTCCGCAGGCGGACGATCTAAGGGTTTTCAGGTTTGACCGATCCTCGTTTTCCTGGGGTGGTTTCTCGGGCTGTTCCGCTTTCTTCGAGCTCGGGGTTGATATCCGTATTGGCCGATTGCATCCCCCTCTCGAAGTCCCCTTGTGAAAACCCGATGAGGGATTGCGCCCTGGCTTTGAAACGAAGGGTCTCCGGGTCGAAGACGCTCTCCTTCCCGCCTCCGTAGATGAGAAGCAGGGAAAGGGGCTTCATGGCTCCGGAAGAGATCTTCTTTACGTCGATAACGCTACGTCTCACCTTAGCAAATGAGAGACCCGCATCCAAAAGCCCCTTGGCGGTTCTCAATCCGATGAGATCTTGGGTGGTATAATATTTCCTGGCCCCGATTTTGACGCTCGGAGTCAAAAACCCCATCTTATCCCAATATCGGATTTTCCCCGCTTTGAACCCGAATAGCCGCTGTATGTCTCGAACGGAATAGAGCTTCTCCATTGCCCTCTGTAACCACGAAAGGCAACCCATGAGATTCGAAGCGCGCCTCATGGTAAAAATCACTTTTAATCTATCACGTCTGTTTCCCGAGTCAAGGGAACTCTTACTGGAGTTTTCGGAGTTTTGGGCTCCTCCCAACGCCCGATCGCCCAAATTCCTTTGAGCCACCCAAATAGCAATTCCAAATGTCAAAATTCAAATGTCAAATAAAATCCCAACGCTTAAATATCAAAACTCTCAATTTCCCTCAATAGTTAAATAGTTAGCTTGTCAAACCAGTCGATAACTCAACGACTCGGACAATCAAGCTTCCCCATTTGTCATTTGTCAATTGACATTCATTTGAACTTTGAGCTTTGGCATTTGTTCATTCTAATTTTTGTAACTTTTTTAGCAAGTTAGAGTAATTACATGCTTTTTTCTGAGGAAACTCCGGAACTCTTACTGGAGTTTCCGGAGTTTCAAGGTAACACCGTTGTCCATGAGAACCATGGACTTATGCCATCCACACGGAATGATGGAATGTTGGAGTATTGGAATAGTGGGTATCAAAA
>DAOVGJ010000220.1 GCA_030672465.1 Pseudomonadota bacterium
ATCATGGGGGCAGCGGGGAGGGATTTTCACAACTTCAACATCTGCTTTCGCGATCGGACGGAGTACAGGGTCGTAGCCTTCACCGCTGCACAGATTCCCAACATAGAGGGAAGGTGTTATCCGGCTGAGCTCGCTGGGAAACTTTACCCCGAGGGGATTCCGATCTACCCCGAGTCGGAGCTGGTTTCCCTGATTCGTTCGGAGTCCGTTGATTTAGTGGTCTTTTCCTATAGCGACGTCTCCTATGTAAACCTCATGCACCATGAGGCCGAGGTGAGCGGTGCAGGAGCCGATTTCATGATGTTGGGGGTTGCCCACACGCAGCTAGAGGCCAGGGTACCCGTCGTCTCGGTGGGGGCCGTGAGAACCGGGTGCGGCAAGAGTCAGACTACTCGAAAGATTTGCGACATATTGACCCGAAAGGGGAAAACCGTGGTGGTGGTTCGCCACCCCATGCCGTATGGAGACCTCGTTCGGCAAAGGGTACAACGGTTCGCGAGCCGAGAGGATTTCGACCGTTTTCATTGCACCATCGAGGAGCGGGAGGAGTATGAACCTCAGATCGAGCGAGGAACCATCGTGTATGCGGGTGTGGATTATGAAGAGATCCTCTCCCAAGCACAGGAGGAGGCGGATATTCTTGTATGGGACGGCGGAAATAACGATACACCCTTTTTCAAACCCACGGTTCACATCGTGCTCGTCGATCCCCACCGGCCAGGACACGAATTCCGGTACTATCCGGGAGAAACCAATTTGCGCCTTGCTGACGCGGTGATAATCAACAAGGTTGACACGGTGGACCCCCGCAAACTGGATCGGATGAGGGACAACATCCGACGGGTTAATGCAAAGGCCGTGGTCATTTACGCTGCCTCACCGGTATCCGTTGAAGATCCTTCCCTCATATCGGGGAAGCGAGTCCTCGTCATCGAGGATGGGCCTACGGTGACTCACGGGGAGATGCCCTATGGTGCAGGCGTTGTGGCCGCCCAGAAATTCGGTGCTAGGGAGTTGGTAGACGCAAGGCCCTTCGCAAAGGGGAGCCTACGGGAGACCTTTGAGAAGTATCCCCATCTGAAAAAAGTACTGCCAGCCATTGGGTATAGCAGCGATCAAATAAAGGAATTGGAAGCTACCATCAACGCGACGGAATGTGATCTGGTGGTCAGCGCCACACCGGTTGACCTTTCCAGGCTGATTACGATCGGGAAGCCGCTGATCAGAGTTCGATACGAATACCAGGGGGTCGGCCATCCCACGTTGGAAGATGTGCTCGCCCCGGTATTGGAATAGTTCTTTTTGTTGGAGATTAGCGAAGGTGCAACGGGAAACTCAACAAATCCAAGGAACGAAAGAAACCAAAGAAACCAAACAAACTGTTCGCTATCATGGAGATGACCATGGAAAGGGAAAAAGCAATACCATTAATTAAGGTTCCTCCTCCCGGTCCCAATGCGCGCAAATGGGCCCAGTTCCACAAGATGTATGCCGCCCATTCAACATACTTCTATGATTTTATCTGGGACCGATCGAAACCGGCCATTGGGCCATTCTGTACCGATGTGGATGGCAATATCATGATGGACTTCGTCAGCCACGTGGGTAGCTCCCCGCTCGGCTACAACCACCCCAACCTTGTGGAAGTGGCAAAAAAAATTGCCACAATCGACCCGGATCGATATGCCGGAACTGACTTCATCGGTGCCTTCGGCGAAGATCCCATCGACTGTCCCATTGCAACCCCTTCCCACCTCCACCATAAGCTCGTGGAGATCTCCCAACAATTTGGTTTCGGCTCGGCCTTCTTGTCGAATTCCGGTGCGGAAGCGGTCGAGAACGCCATCAAGATCTGTTACGATTACCGCCGAAACTTTGGATATGGCTTCTGCTTTTACGGGGCGTTCCACGGACGAACCCTGGGGGCACTCTCTCTCAACCGGAGTAAAAAGGTTCACCGCAATTGGTACCCCGAAATTCCCAAGATCGTGGAGCTGCCCTTTTGTCGTTGCCAGCAACAGTGCGATTGCGGTTGGAAAATATACTCCATACGAAGGAAGGGCGTGATCAGCCGCCTGGCCCAGGTCCTTGACCCGGATATTGGTCTTATCGATCCGGAGGAGGTGGCGTATATCATCATTGAGCCCATCCTGGGTGAAGGGGGGTATGATATCGCCAACCCCGAGTTTATCCGGGAAGTGGCAGAGATTGCCCACCGGGAGGGAATCCCACTCATCGCAGACGAAATCCAGTCAGGGTTAGGCCGTACGGGGAGGTGGTGGGCTGTGGAACATTTCGGCGTGGTCCCGGACATCATAGCCTCTGCCAAGGCCTTGCGGGTTGGCGCCACCATTGGGAAGAGCACGTTCTTTCCCCGGGAGGAGAAGAGGATTTCCTCGACGTGGGGCGAGGGCAACGCCATCAGCTCAGCCGTGGGCTATCAAATCATTCAGACCATCCAGGAAGAGGATCTCCTCAAGAATGCGGAGGAGATGGGAAACTACTTCCTCTCCGGCCTACGACAACTCCATTCCAGATTCCCCGTGATCCACGATGTCCGGGGTCTCGGGCTCATGGATGCCATCTCGGTGGAGACCGATGACCTGCGGAACCGAGTGATTCAAGGGGCCTTTCAAAAGGGGTTACTGCTGGCCTCATGCGGGTTCGAATCAATCCGCTTTCTCCCTCCGCTCAACGTAACCCAGAGGGAGATCGATATCGCCTTGAATATCCTCGAAGATGTCTTCTCAGAAATTTTGACCTAATTCTGATGGTCTCGTAAGCGGGGAGATGCTTTCCCACAATCGCTTAGGGACGATTTCTCACCGAAGGGAGCAGATATGGATTTTTCACAATTCGAGGGGATGGAATCCGAAGGGCTCAGGAGCTACATCGAGTTTCTGCTTTGGCATTATCGCGTGGTGGATGCCTTCTGGTTCATCTACGTCGCCGAGGAGTTCGATCAGCAGACGGCGGAACGAATCAACGAAAAGGTGTGGGGCAGGATTGCCGGAATGGCCGCGAAGGATCTGATTCGCCGTTTTCATATCCAGGAAAAGGGACTCCGGGGGTTTGTCAAGGCCTTGAAATACTTCCCCTGGCATATCCTGGTGGGCTATCAGATCCATGAGGGGGAGGATGAGGTGATCATAGAGGTTCCCAGTTGTCCTACCCAAGAGGCACGGCTCAGGCGAGGACTGGGGGAATTCGTCTGCAAGGAGATGCACCGGGGTGAGTTCGCAAACTTTGTCAGGGAGATCGATGAGCGAATTCAGATCGAGTGTCTCTTCGCCCCCCCTGATCCCCATCCCGATGACATGTTCTGCAAATGGAGGTTCACCCTTGGGAAATAGGGGATGAGAAAATCCACATGGAATGATGGAACGTTGGCATAATGGAATATTGGGGAGTAAGAATGGTAAAAGCAAGTATCTTTCATTCCTCTCCTTAACTTTGTTCAACACAAGTTCGCCCATTTTTCCACCATTCCAGTATTCCAATTGGGGCGGAGCCCCTAAGTTCTAGAGGGTAGGGTGAGGGCAGTATTTGCAGGGGTATTGCTTATGGTTATTCTTATGGTTATTAGCCCGCTCCTTGTCGGTTGTTCATTCAGTCTTGTTTCCCAGCGGGAACGATCGTACAAGCGCTATGTAGGGCTTGGCGATAGCATATCCATTGACGAATACGCCGGAGGACCCGGATGGGGAGCCATATCCCTTTTGTACCGTAACAAGGACGAAATTTACCCGGAGTGGAAGGGCAAGGACCTCATATCCATCTATCCGGGAATAGATTTTCACTACCTGGCCTCGGATGGGGCCATATGCGATACTGTCATAGGGGAACAACTTCTTGCCTTGCCCCCCGGAGACGACGACCCAACGATAATTACCCTAACGGTTGGGGGGAACGACTTTCTCTCCTCCCTTGGCCACGGGGGGAGTATTGACTGTCGAGCGATCGATGATTTCCGCTTGAACCTCACGGAGATCCTGGAGACCCTTCGTGAATGCTACCCCAACTGCCTCATCATCCTCGGGACGATCTACGATCCAACGGATGGGGTTGGTGACCTGGAAATGCCCGAGGTGGATGTCCAGGAGGCTTATGCCCTTTTTTACGCTTTTAACAAGGCTATTCTGGATATCGGAAAGAGCTATGGTGCTCACATTGCGGACATCTATTCCCACTTTCTGGGCCACGGCTCCCACCACGGGGATCCCCAAAACCCCCACTATTGCCGCGACGATCCCTCTTATTGGTACGTCCAGGAGATTGAGCCCAATGGACGCGGGGCCCACGAGGTGCGCCGGAAATTCTGGGAAGTCCTCAAGGGAGAGCCTTAAAGGGTTGGACGGATGATCTTTCATCCCTCGGCTGACCAAAGCCATTGAGACAATCCCGATCAAGGCTAAAGTTAAGCCCTTGCGCCTCTGAGAACAGTTTTGATTTTGTATCACTTTATGATAATAAAGGTAGACAGAATCTAGGAGGCAAATTGGCTTCGGTTCATTAACTAAAAGGGGGGGTAAATAAGATGCTGGGGACCGTATCCCTTATTGGTGTCGGGGTGCTATTTGCGGCTATACTCCTTCTTTGGCTGTTCGGGGAACGGTGGCGACTTCTGCGTCCTTCCACCTGGAGGATGATGCGGGAGTCTGGCTTACGGAGGCCCCTTCGTGGTTTACATGGATATATATACGGCCGCTGGACGAATCAGTACGTTAATATTCTCAATAACCATATCATGCCTCGCCTAGGGCCGAAACAGCGGCAATGGAATGCCGACCACTACCACGGCAAGGTGCTCACGAAGGAGCAAGCTGAGGCAATCATTACCACAAACCAAGAAATTCCGTTGCAAGACCTGGAGCAAATTATTCCCTATGCTACAGCTCGTGATTTGGTACTCAAGGGGCCGCCTGAAGTAGCTGTATATGAATGCGCTTGCCGA
>DAOVGJ010000121.1 GCA_030672465.1 Pseudomonadota bacterium
TGGAGTTTGGAGATACCGAAAGAGTGGAAGAACTGATCAAAGAGATTGGAGCGGGCACATACTTGGGAAGAATCCTCGGTTCTGGGGCAACAGTGACAGGTAAGGTTTTTGGAGTTTTGAGAGTACCTGCAGTGAAAGGACAGGGTATGGCAGCCCATGAACCGAGAGGTATAAAGGGGATGAGCGTAACATATGCCATGTCCCCCATGGGTGCTGATCACACCGCAGCAGCGACCTACAGAGCTCCAGTCGACCACCAAAAACCCGAAGGGCAGATGGAGGTAAGCCGCAATGTGCAAGTGATAACGGCTTATTATGACAACCTTTTTTGCCTGTTCGTATCCCGTGGGGTGGGTAAAAAACCAGAGCTTATCGTTAATTTGCTAAATGCAGTATTTGGCACCAATTACGGGCCCGATTACCTTACTGAGTTGGGAAAGGAAATCATTAAGCTGGAGCGCGCCTTCAATAGAGGTGCGGGAATCGCTCAGGAGTACATTCCCGAGTTTATGAAATATGAAAAGCTTGAACCCCATGGACTGATTTCTGATATCCCTGAGAGCGATTACGATCATTTTTGGGATGAGAGCTTCTGGGGAAAGTTCCCGGAACTAAAAAAATAATTATTATTCTATCATCGCGTTAACTGGTTAAGAGGGATGGCTTTAAGGAAATTCTGGCGAATGGAAGTCGAAACGCAGCAGAGCATATAGGCCGGGGTGCACAAGATCTTGCTTGCCACGATGACACTTTGCATAAGAGAATACTAACCGAACCTACCAAGGCAGGAGGTACAAAGGGCAATCTTCCCGATCTTGAGATGATGTTAATTGATTATTATGAAGCGAGAGGCTGGGACAACCAATGGATTCCTACCAACCAAGAGTTGAGGGAACTGGAGCTTCCGATTTTTTAGATTTTCCAATAATTTCTAAAATTCAGGCCCGATTCCTTTTTTCGCCAATTGCCTTTTCTTTTATGAATCTCCAGAGACACTTCGGGACTGAACGGCTGGAGGACATGCCAAGACCATTATGAGCTCTATATTAAGGAAAGGAATAATCGCCACATTTTCAGCAAGGGGGGAGCATGGCAAGAATCTATGAATATCAAGGGAAACAGTTGCTCACGGCAGTGGGGGTTTCGGTTCCCCATGGGGGTGTGGCCTCGATACCCGAGGAGGTCAAAAGGATTGCGGAGAAGGTCGGAAAACCCGTTGCCATTAAAGCTCAAATCTGGACAACGGGCCGGTTCAAAGCAGGGGGTATCAAGTTCGCCGACACCCCGGAGGAGGCCGAGGCCATCGCAAGGAACCTATTGGGTGCTGCCATTAAGGGGCTCTCCGTTGAAAAGGTGTTGGTCGAGGAGAGGCTCAATATAGACAAGGAATTCTATATCGGCGTCATCGTCGACAATTCCTTTAAGGTCAAGGCCCCAGTTTTAGTCTTCAGCGTTGAAGGAGGGGTAAACATCGAAGAGGTGGCCCGAAGGAATCCAGAAAGGGTTTCCAGTCTCGTTGTGGACTATCTTCGCGGAGTGGACGCCTCGGATGCACGTGAACTCACATCGAAACTTGAAGTTGCCCCTCCTTTAACGGATCCAATAAGCCAGGCCGTCTGTGGCCTTTACGAGGTATTTAAGCGATATGACGCAAGGATTGCCGAAATAAACCCCTTAGTTTCCACAAAGGATGGGAGTATTTACGCGGCGGATTGCCGCATCACCGTTGATGACAATTCGGTTTTTCGTCACCCTGAATTCGGCATTCGAGTTCCCCGGGATATGGAGAGGGAACCAACGGAATTGGAGGATTTGGCTTGGACAATAGAGGAAGGTGATTATCGAGGAACGGGCTACTTTACCCAGATGGCCCCTGAAATCAAAGGGGAGGGCTACATTGGTTTTCATGGAATCGGCGGAGGAGGAGCGATGCTGGGAGCCAGTGCTTTGATTACTCGTGGCTTAAAGATTGCCAACTACGCCGACACCAGTGGCGATCCTCCGGCAAGCAAGGTCTACAGAGTGGTCAAGGCCGTCCTTTCACAGCCCATTGATGGATACATTTTGATGGGATCCTGCCTTGCCAATCAGGAACAATGGCACCACGGCCATGGTATTGTTAAGATACTAAAAGAGGAGCTGCGAGATAGGCCGGGGTTTCCAGTCTTACTGTTAGTGGCCGGCAATAAGGAGAAAGAGACCCACGAAATCATAAGGAATGGCCTGAAGGATCTGCCCATTCGTTTGGAACTCTATGGACGTGATTATATATATAATACAGATTTTATCGCCGATCGGGTGAAGGCATTGGTCGAAGAGTATCGGAGAGAAAAGGGTAAGAAGGGTGGAAAAGAGGTGAAATGATATGGCAGGGGATAAGCTGGAATTCGCTACCAGGACCGGCAAGATCATCATCGATTATAGTAAGTGTGAGCCCGCGATAAAAAATATCCCAAATCCCTCTTGTGGGTTTGCGTGCGTAAAGGCGGACAGGTGGTATGGGAGAAATGTACTTAAGATTGAGGATAACCGGCCGGTCCTTGCAAACCCCAACCCCGAAGAGGTCAAACGACTTTGTAACGAATGCCTTGCGTGCGAATATGACTGCACCCTTTTCGGGAGTGATTGCATTCGGATTATCCTTCCGTTTCCCGGTATTGAGGAATATCGAAAGAAGATGAAGATATAGGGGGTGAGTTGGCTTGGGGATACTTATTGGTCGAGATACAAGGGTTTTGGTGCAGGGGATTACTGGAAGATTCGGCTCATTTGTCACTCGAAATATGCTCGATGTTGGCACCCGTGTCGTTGCGGGGGTCACCCCCGGGCGCCGTGGTGAACAGGTATGGGGGGTGCCTGTATTCAATACCATCAGAGAGGCACAGGAAGAGCATGGCAATTTCGATGCCACCGTCGTCTTAGTCCCCGGCCCGGATGCAAAGAAGGCGGTATTGGAGGCTATTGATGGCGGAATAGAGACCATCCTGATGGAGGTAGAACGCGTCCCCTTGCACGATGCCTTGGAGGTCATTGCATTTACAAGGAAGTCGGGGGTAAGGCTGATCGGTCCAGGTTCTGCTGGATTGGTGAGCCCGGGTAAGGCCTCCTTGGGTATCTTCGGTTCTCCTGAGGAATTGGCTCGGGTAGCATTTATCCCGGGAAGGATTGGGGTTATATCCCGAAGCGGTGGACAGACGAGCACCCTTTGCTGGAATGTTTGCAAGGCTGGTTTCGGTATCAGCACGGCCATCAATCTGGGATCTGAGCCAATCCTGGGCACAACCTTTCCAGAGCTATTGCCGCTTTTCCAGGAGGATAGCGAGACCGATGGTGTCGCCTATTTCGGGGAGATCGGTACGGTCATGGAGGAGGAAGCAGCTGAACTGATTAGAGAGGGAAGATATACAAAGCCTCTTGTCGCTTATATTGCAGGCAGAGGTCTGGCGGAGGGTATTCGATTTTCCCACGCCAGCGCCATCATCGAGGGTGGAAAGGGGACGGCGGAGAGTAAGGTCGCGGCATTAAGGGAGGCCGGGGCCCACGTGGTTGACAAACCTGAAGATATCGGTCCCACATTGGCCAATATTCTTAGGGCAGGGGATAGGGGGTAGGATATGAGTGTCTGGAGATCGATGCTCTTCATTCCAGCCAACAGCTGGAGAATGATCATGAGGGCAACGGGGGAGATGCAGGATGCCGTTATTTTGGACCTGGAGGATGCTGTCCCAGTTGGTGAGAAAGAGACGGCCAGGGTCTTTGCCCGAGATGGTATTCCAATCTTAAGATCGAAGGGGATCGACGTCTTTGTTCGAGTCAATTCCTTGGCAACAGGTTTGACAGCTGAAGACTTGAAATACGTGGTGGTGAAGGGGCTCGATGGCGTCATGCTCCCAAAATCGGAGTCCAAGGAGGAGATTATTGAATTGGACCAGATTCTCAAGGGGGAGGAGGCGAAGAAAAGGCTTAAGCCCGACACCATCTCTATCATGCCCCTCCTGGAATCTCCTCGAGGCGTTTTGAACGCCTCAGAAGTTGCAACAGCCAGCGAGCGCGTGGTCGCTTTGGGCTTCGGGGCCGGGGACTTCTTAAGGGAATTTGGCGAAGGGTTTGCCATCGCACGACTCTCCCCAGATGAATATTTTCCGATGATCTTATATGCCCGTTCGAGGGTTTCGATTGCGGCGAGGGTCGCTGGTGTTCCGGCCATCGACACACCCTTCTTCGGTCTTCTGATCGATACGGAGGGATTGATCAGGGAGTCATCGAGAGCAAAACTGTTAGGGTTCAAGGGGAAGATGCTGATTCATCCTCGCCATATTGAGCCCGTTAACCGGGTTTTCTCTCCCTCTCAAGAAGACATAGAATTCAGCAAGCAGATGATCAACGCTTACAAAGAAGCGGAGGCAAAGGGGCTGGGGGCAGCTTCCTACGGAGGGAGGATGATCGATTACGCAATGGTTTCCATGGGACAGGATCTCCTTGCAAGGGCTGAAGCCATCGCCGAGAAGGAGAAGAAGAGACTTGAGCAGAAACCTTGAGCCAATATTAAAGAAGCCTTGGGGCCTTTTTCTGGGAATGCGTGCGCAACAGCACTTACATTTTAAGATCTTTATTATCAATCCCTGCGGAAACTAATATACCTGGATTTGGATGAGTCATACTTGAGGGTTGAGGGTATCGCTTGGGTGGGTTCCAATATAGGTGGCTATGCACCACTTGGTAAATGCCACAACATAGGTAACCCGATTTTGAATTTTAGATGTGTCAATACATAGGTTAGTGGAGCTTCCTGAGTTTCAAGGGAATACCGTTGTCCATGAGCCAAATGGGCTTATGCCATCCACACGGAATGATGGAATGTTGGAGTATTGGAATAGTGGGTATCAAAAGTGGAAACAACACATTTATTGTTTTTCTTCCTCTCAACCCATCGTTCCAGTATTCCATTATTCCAATATTCCAGT
>DAOVGJ010000087.1 GCA_030672465.1 Pseudomonadota bacterium
TTGAGGGGGGAATTAAGAATGAAGAATTAAGAATGAAGAGGTAAGAAGGGTGGAGGCGGAAGGTAAGAATGTCAAAGTTCAAAATCCAAATGCCAAAAAATCCAATAACGAGAAATGAATCACGATTCACGAACACGGACCGCGAGCACGAACACGAAACTCACGGACACGAAACACGAACACGAGAGTCAACGTCAAAGTTCAAAGTTGGGAATCCCTGGAAAACGGAAAAACCAACTCTGAGCACAAAATTATAGTGAATCGAATTAGAATTTGTAATGCCCTAACTGTAATGACTGCAGCACTGCAACACCGCAGAACCGCAGCACCAATCTTCGGCTGGCGAAGAGCGACCTTTCCGGAGATCTCATTAATAGGGCGAAAGGAGGGGGTAGAGAGGCGCCGAAATCCTCAAAACGCGGATGGAGAGCGAAAAGGGGATCAGGTCTTGCCCGTGAAATAGTCAACGATGGCCTCGGTGAGAGCCGGGATGGTAAAGGAATTGGGGATAATATGAGTGGTTATTCCCCATCTTTGGAGGGTATTTGCCGTAATGGGGCCAATGGCCGCTATGGCCACTCCAGCCAACGGGGGTTTTAATCCCACCTTCTCCTCATACATCTGGAGGAAATGGTTCACCGTTGAGGAACTGGTGAAGGTGATGAGATCAATCCTATCCCCCTGGAATACCCTCTCCATCTCCCTCTTACTGAGATTGGGCATTATTGTTTGATAGACCTCCACCACATCCACGGCAGCCCCCAATCTGCGCAATTCCCTTGGAAGGAGGTCTCGTGCCTTCTTTGCCCTGGCCAGCAATATACGCCTTCCCGCCAGTTCCTCAATCCCAAATCTCCGAACGAGGTCTTCGGCACAATACTGGTCCGGAACCACATCCACCCTCACCCCTGCCTTCTCCACCTCCTGAGCCGTCCTGGGTCCGATGGCACAGAACCGAAGATTATTGAACTCCGCCAATCGCCTCTTTTTCAGCTTTAACCGCTTGAGGAAAAATGTAACCCCATTCGCGCTCGTAAAAATGATCCAATGGTAGGTTTCAAGGGTCTCTATTGCCCTGTCTACGGGGTACCAGCTATCGGGGGGGACGATCTTAATGGTCGGGAATTCGACCACGTGGGCCCCATATCCCGTGAGTAACTGAGAGAATTCCGCTGCCTGCCCTCGGGCCCTTGTGATGACTATCCTCTTTCCCAACAGGGGTTTCCCCATTCTCCCTTTCCATCTACAATGCGCGGGCGATTTCCCTTCCGTAAATCTCCCTCAATATCTCATCTGCTCCCCGGAAGAGAAGGTTTTCGGCTAAGGCCATCCCCAACTCCTCGGCCTTTCCCATCTCCCCCTCAATCTCGCCCTTGATCAATTTCCTTCCATCGAGGGTCCCCACCAGTCCCTTCAGGATCAATGTGCCCTGATCCAATACGCTTCCCCAACCGGCGATGGGAACTTGACAACCCCCTTCAAGTCTCCTCAAAAATGCCCTTTCCGCCGTAATAGACATATGAGTAGCCTCGTGATCGAGGATACTGAGATACTGATTGACCTCATCATCGGCGATTCGGGCTTCAATCCCCAAGGCCCCCTGCCCAATGGCGGGAAGGCACACTTCGGGCGCAATGGGTTGGGAAATGCTCCCCTCCAATTTCATCCTTTTTACCCCGGCGGCAGCCAAAACAATGCCATCTAAATCCATGGCTTCCAGTTTCCTCACCCGGGTATCCACATTACCCCTCAGGGGGATGATGCGAAAATCTGGGCGATAGGATAAGAGTTGAGCCTTTCTCCTGAGGCTACTCGTGCCGATTTTGGCCCCTAAGGGAAGTTCCTCTAGGGTGAGATGATCCCTGGAGATGAGAACGTCTCCGGGATCCTCCCTCCGGGGAATGGATCGAATGTGGAGCCCAATTGGTAATTGGACGGGGACATCCTTCATGCTGTGGACGGCCAGATCGATCCACCCCCCCAGCAGCTCCTCTTCAATCTCTTTGACGAAAAGGCCTTTTCCCCCAACTTTGGCTAAGTTGACATCCATGAGCTTATCACCCTTAGTCCTTATCCTCATCAGGGATACCCTCAGCTGGGGATAGGCCTGGGATAAACTTTCCCTCACCCAATTGGCTTGCCACAGGGACAGCGGAGATCCCCGTGTACCGATCCTAATCTCCTTCATCTCCCCCCTGTCCCTTCGCTCCTCCTCCCTCCTCTGGCTCGAGCCCGAAGAGCTTTCGCACCGCATCCACGTATACGTGAGTATCCGTATTGAGATCGGAACTTTTCAAAAAGGTGACGGGATCGTGGAGGATCTTTTTTACGATGGCTGAAGTGAGCGCCTCCAGCGATCTCCGCTCTTTTCCAATGATATCACGTTTCTATCAGAATTTCGAATGAGTATCAATTGGAGTTTCCTGAGTTTCAAGGGAACACCGTTGTCCATGAGCGAAATGGGCTTATGCCATCCACACGGAATGATGGAATGCTGGAGTATTGGAATAGTAAGGAGGGGCGAAGCCCCTAAGTTCTTTCGTTCCCCTGGACCCATTATTCCAATATTCCACTACTCCAATATTCCAGTTGGGATATTCCAGTTGCGGCAAAGTCCCTGAGCTCTTATGGAACAAAGGGGTTACAAAAATACCCCCAGTAAAAGTCAGGAAAGCTCCACGGTATCAACGAGTGCGAATCCGGAAGTTTGGTGGGCTCTCTATTGAAAAATACACCTTACAATAGGGAAATCACCATGGGCTGGGCCCTGAGATATGTACCCAGGTAAGCTACGACCCTGGATTACCAGCTTCGGGTTAATCGGTAAAACTGCCAGTTCATGATGAGGTAGAAAAGGGGATGAATTCGGGGCCCCTTGATGATCCGCCTATAGATGGAGGAAAGGGAAAAGACCCTTTTCCATATTTTTCGCAATCCCCTTTCCAATTCCTCTGAGGAAATCAACAAGGGCTTGTAGACGGCGTTCAGGGAATCATATTTCTCCCAATCCCTGGTCAGAATTCGGCCCTCTTTCTCTAATCGCAGGAAGGAATCCGTTCCCGGACAGGGTGCCATGATGAAGGTAAGGGCCCAATCCAGCTTGTTGTTGATGACGAAATCCGTGATCTCATCGAAGACCGTTTCGTCATCGTTATCCAGGCCCACGATAAATGTCCCCATGATCCCAATGCCGTGAGCGTGAATTCGCTCTATCGCTTCCTTATATTTTTTAGGCTTATTGAAACCCTTTTTCATCGCCATTAAATTCCTTGGGGAAAGGGACTCGAAACCGAGGTTCAGGGCGATACATCCGCTTTCGGAGAACAACTTCAGCAGATCTTCATCAAATCCCACGGAAACCGGCGCATGCCCCCACCATAAAAGGTCATACTCCTTGAGCAGGGTGAAGAGTTCCTTTGAGAATCGTCGATTTGGGACCACGTTGCTGTCGATGATGTAGAGAAGCCTTCGCTTCAGGAAATGCGGTAGGTCTTTGTTGATCAAGGAGAGAAACCGTTTGCCTATGGGATTCATAGCGGAGTCCTTGGGGAAAAGGATTCGAAGTTCCCGGTTGATCTCCTCTAGAGGGCGATTTCGGTACCGATTCCCGAAGAACTTTGAAACCCCGCAGAAATCGCACTTATGGGGGCACCCTCTGCTTGTCTCCAGCAGCTTCAGGGGGAAATAGTGGGCTTCATTGAGGAGATCCCTTCTGGGAAGGGGAAGCTTCTTAATGTTCACCTTTGCAGTGGGCCGATAGAATGGCTTTAACTCACCCCTTCTGAAATCCTCTATCACGTGGGGCCAAGAGATCTCCCCCTCTCCGATAATGACGCTGTCCACATATTGGATGGCCTCTTCGGGAAGCATGCTGGCATGTACTCCCCCCATAACCACGGGAACTCCCCTCCTCCTGAATTCGGAGGCGATCTGGTAGGCCCTGGGAGCAACAGGGGTTTGGGCAGTTAGTCCCACCAGGTCCACCTTCTCATCGAAATCGATGGCCTCACAGGCCTCGTCTACGATTTTAACCTCTATATCTCTTGGCGTAACGGCGGCGATATAAGGAAGGTTGAGAAACCCCAATTTGAAGAGAAAGGCCTCTTCTCTTTTACGTTTCCTTTCCGGGGATATGAGGAGTATGTTCATAGAGATATTTATGTATCCTAATTATGGGCAATGGTCAATACGGGGGAAGCTTGAAAGTTCCCACCAGATATCAAAAGGGAGTACTCGCCCTGAGGGAAGGAAAGCTCTGCTTCGGAGCGAGGCGAAGGACCCTCACCTACTCATCTTGCCGAGATACGCTTGCTTTGGCATTGGGAAAATCCATTGCCTGAGCCCAAAGTTCAGCTCGTGGTATCAGAAATTCTCCAATAGTAACCAGAGAAGGCACCGTATTTACTTAAGGCCAAAAATTTTGTGAAAAAAATTCTTGACTTTTATAAATTATTGAGATAGTTTTTATGTTTATTTTATTTCTGGATATGAACGTTATGGTTGAATTTCTGAAAAAAAGGGAAAAATCTTGACTTTAACGTAAATGTTTACTATATTATCAGTAATGATTATCATTCTAAAATATGACCGTTAGAGGAGATGGGGAGTTGAAATTAAAGAGAGGCACCAAAGGCGTAAAAGGCTTGCTAGGCGTAAAAAAGAGGGGAAGGTTTTTGGCCTACCACCTGGCCGATTTTATAGGGCTCGATGAATCTCATCCAAGGCCAGTAAATGAATTGACGGGGTTTATCGAGTGCGTAGGCAGCGAACCACAAATGGAGAAGGGCGAGATTAGCACCCCAAGTTTGGAAAATATTACCCTAGCCTACCTTAGGGAGATGCAAAAAATTTCCCTCCTCACCCGGGATAGGGAGATAGAGCTCTCCAAGACCATCAGGGAAGGCGAGGATAGCATTCGCGATCTCATCCTCAAATTTCCCCAAGCGAGAGAGGAACTGGCCTCTCTGGGAGAAAAGCTGGAGGAAGGGAGTATCAAACCCCGAGAGATCGTTCAAGCTAAAGAAGAATATATCCGCCGGATCATCAAGAAGTTGGAAGATACGGCTGAGGATGAGAGCAACTCAAACCCTGCTAAAGGGGAGATGCTCGAAACCCTGCGACAAATCAGGAAGGCCGAATCGGCAGTGGAAAGGGCCACAAGGGAGATGATCCAGTCCAATTTACGGTTGGTGGTAAGCATCGCTAAGGCCTATATGAACCGTGGGCTCTCTTTTTTAGACCTCATCCAAGAGGGGAATTTGGGGCTCATCAAAGCCGTATCTAAATACGATTATACTAAGGGGTACAAATTTAGCACCTATGCCTCTTGGTGGATAAGACAGGCTATAACGCGGGCAATCTCCGATAAATCCCGAACCATTAGAATTCCCAATCACCTCTTGGAAAGCAAAACTAAGCTGGCAAAGGCCTTCAATGCCCTTTCCAAGGAATTAGAAAGGGATCCCAGCCCAAAGGAGATAGCAATAAAAGCCGGGCTTCCCATAAAGACGGTCAACAAGGTTATGGGATTGGCCAAAGAGCCCCTATCCCTTGAGACCCCCATTGGGGATGACGATGGGCGCCTTCAGGATCTGATTCCCAATGAGGACTCCGAACTGGCCACTGAAAACTTTATCGAAAGCATCGACTTTTCCAAACAGACTCAGAGGCTGTTGTCAACACTGAACCCGAGGGAGGAGAAGATCCTGAGGATGAGGTTCGGGATTGGGGAAAAAACGGATTATACCTTGGAACAAGTCGGAAAGAAGTTCGGCATCTCCAGGGAAAGGGTACGCCAGATTGAAGAGAGAGCCCTGAGGAAGTTGAGACATCCCTTGAGAAACAGGGACATTCAACAGCATGCCGATTGAACTGTTCCCAAGGCTCTGAGCCCTTTAATAGGTTAAACTTCCTCGGCGAGGGGAGTAGAAAGGTATCTCTCCCCACAACTGGGGATGATTACGACGAATATCTTCCCGCTGTTTTCCGTTCGT
>DAOVGJ010000181.1 GCA_030672465.1 Pseudomonadota bacterium
CTTCAAGGCGCTTCAACGCGATGGGTTCTTCACATTCCTCGCACATCCCAAAGCTTCCGTTCTCGATGCGATCCAAGGCTTCGTCCACCTCGATCAATTTGACCCTTTCGTTCTCGCTCAAACTCATGAGGAGATGGCGATCGGAAATGGTGACGGACTCATCCCCGATATCCTTAATGCCGTTCTGGCCAATCTCTTGGGCGGACACATCCCGCTGTCTCATCTGTCCGATGATTTCCTCCCGCACCTGGAGTAACCTCTTTCTAAACCGATCTGCTATCTTAGGCTCCATCTCCCTTCCGAAAAAAGTCGCTAAACGCTTGCCTTTCGGCCCAGGTTGGATCTCCTCGCCATCTGCTCCACCCTATCCACCCTGGGTGCATCGAGCCAAAGCCCCTCCAAGTCGTAAAACTTCCTAACCGGGTCAAAAAAGACGTGAACCACCACATCGTCGTAGTCCATGAGAATCCATTTCCCCTCCTCAAACCCCTCCACTCCCAGGGAATAGATACCCTTCTTCTTCAAATCCTCATTTATGGAACGGGCGATGGCCTGGACTTGACGATCCGACCTCCCGCTACAGATGAGGAAGTATTCAGTGAAGGAAGAGATATTCTTAACGTCCAAAAGCACCATATCGAAGGCCTTCTTCTCTAAAGCGGCTCGGACGCAATAGAGCCATTTTTCCCTCGAACTCTTGAGCTTGCGGTTTCCTCGACCCATCTCCGGCAACTTCGAAATGCTATCCTATTCTAATTACCCTTCGCCCTGTAAAAGTGGTGTCGCTTAATATATCGCTCTACCTCGCGGGGAAGGAGATATCGTATGGACCTCCCCTTGCTTATCTCTTCCCTGATCTTGGTAGAGGATATGTCCAGGAAGGTAACCCCCTGAAAATGAACGGAACACCCATCCCGATGGATAAGTCGGGTTCCCCCTTCGTCGTAGGCAAAGGCATCCGCTATTTCCGGGGGAAGAATGGTGGCCGAAAAGGGCTTATCGAATCCCGGCCTTGTCATCACGATAAAGTGGCAGAGTGAGAAGAGTTCTTGAAATGACTTCCACGTTCCGATTTCTAAAAAGGCGTCCATGCCCAGAATGAAGAACAGGTCTAAATCGGAACCATACCTCTGTCTGAAAAATTGGATGGTCCCGATGGAATAGGACTTACCCGGCCTCTTTAACTCGATGTCGGATACGGAGAAGTGGGGATTGCCCGATATCGCCAACCGCACCATCTCCATCCGATGCTCGCCCGAGATTCCGCCCTCAAGCGCCTTATGAGGCGGTACTGCCGCGGCGATGAAAATGATCCTTTTCAGATTAAACTGGTCCCGTATCTCTTCTGCTGCCCTCAGATGTCCTGAGTGGATGGGATTGAACGTTCCGCCAAAGATCCCTATCCTCACCCCTCACCTCAACCAAAGCCCGACCATTATCCCTATGGCTTTCTATGCCCCTCTCAAACCCCTTTCCCTACCCTCCTCCACCAGATGGATGACTTCCCCCATCAATTCCGCCACTCCCTCCCCCGTTAAAGCGGAAATGGGAAAGAGCGGTGTCCCCATCTCGGCGAATCTTTCCTTGAGCTCTCGAATCCTGCCTTGAACGTGCGTCAAGTCGATCTTGTTGAGGGCAACCAACTGGGCCTTATCCAATAAGCTGGGGCTGAATGCCTCCAGTTCGCGGTTAACGGACCTAAAGTCTTCGATGGGATCGGAGCAGCGCGGCTCGGAGATGTCGATGAGATGGATAACCAGGCCCGTCCTTTCGATATGCCGTAAAAACCTTATACCCAGTCCCACACCACGATGTGCTCCCTTGATCAATGCAGGCAGGTCAGCGACGACTAATTGGCTAAATTGGCCGTATTTCGCTACCCCTAGGTTGGGAATGATAGTCGTAAAGGGATAATCCGCAATCTTGGGCTTTGCCGAGGATATCCTCGCCATGAGAGTCGATTTCCCCACATTTGGATATCCGATCAAGCCCACATCGGATGGAAACTTCAATTCTAAGTTCAACCACCTCTGCTCGCCCTTTTGGCCCTCCTCTGCCCGATAGGGTGACCGATTTGTTGAGGAGACAAACCGAGCGTTTCCCCTTCCCCCCTTACCTCCCTTAGCCACCCCAAGCCTTTGATCCTCTACGGTAAAGTCTTTGATGAGTTCTTGGGTCTCCAAATCCTTAACCAAGGTTCCTACGGGGACCCTGATAACGCAATCCGACCCCTTCCTTCCGGACTGTTTCTTTTTGCCGCCATGCTCGCCATTTCCGGCCTTATGATGCCGTTGAAAAGAAAATTCCAAAAGGGTTGACGGATGCGAATTGGATATCAGGAGAACGTCACCTCCCCTTCCGCCATCTCCTCCGTCTGCTTTCCCTTTTGGAATGAATTTTCCTCGCCCGAAACTTACACAACCCTTTCCGCCATCACCTGCCTTGACCCATATCTTGGTCTCGTCCACGAACCTCACCGTTCCGGTGATGCCGGTCCTGGATGTCTTAAGGGACATAGACGCTGACCTGTTTCCGGTCCTTTCCCCTCCTCTCGAATTTCACAAGCCCATCTATTTTCGCGAATAGCGTATAATCCCTTCCCATCCCCACGTTCTGGCCGGGGTAGACCTTAGTACCCTTTTGCCTCACCAGGATATTTCCGGCGCGGACGCCCTGCCCGCTGGATCGTTTAACCCCCAACCGCCGCCCAGCGCTATCCCTTCCGTTTCTCGAGCTTCCACCCGCTTTCTTATGGGCCATGGAGACCTCCCTCCCTTTCCATCTATTTTGCCTTCTCAGGCTTTTATCTGCGAAATCATTAATTTGGTATAGAGTTGGCGATGCCCCCTCTTCCGCCTGACGTTTTTCCGCTTCTTCATCTTGAAGACGACGATTTTCCTGGCCTTACCCTGTTCCACGATTTTGCCTAAAACCCGTGCTCTGGAAACGGTAGGGGTTCCCACTTTAAATTTTTTTTCACCCCCAACAACCAATACCTCCTTCAATTCCACGAGGTCTCCCACCTCTCCGTCGATCTTTTCGGTCTGGATCAAATCACCCTCGCGGACCCTGTACTGTTTCCCTCCCGTCCGAACTACTGCATACATTCCTTCGTCCCCTCTCGGGAAGATATTCGTGGCATAAAGGGTAATATATTTTCCCATCCTTGTCAATCCCATTTGCCCCGGAAGTTTCCCGACCTTCCCCTTCCGTTCGGCTGAGCTCACGACGAAGCCTGCTCACCCTCGATGGGTACCCCACTTCTCCAGCAAATTTCGCTCATGGACAACGGTGTTCTCCAGTAACTTTTAAACTTCCGCCGTTTGCCTCCCATTCTCCTTTCAGGGGAATTCGCTTTCGACCAAGATATTTCGGTTGAAACGCCCACCATTTCAGGCTTCCCTCAGACCTCCACAACATCGAATTGATCCTGATGGAGTCCATCTTTTGCCTTAATGATAATCTTTTTATTCAATTTTCTCTCCAGGTGTTCGATACCAATTCGCTCCTCGTCATATAAGAGGTCCGCTACCTCGGGGTTAACATCCACCATTATGGTGGCTCCGGCCAAGCCAGAGGCCATCCGTTCGACCTCCCGAAAAATGTCATAGCAGACCGTAGTTTTCGATTTGACATATCCCGCTCCCTCACAATAGGTACACGGCTCGCACAGGATCCTGGGAACACTTTCCCGGGTTCTCTTGCGGGTCATCTCCACCACACCCAATTCGGAGATCTTCAGGATGTTGGTTTTTGTCCGGTCCTTCTTGAGTGCTTCCTCCAAGGCCAGGTAAACCTTCTCGCGATCTCCATCCCTCTCCATGTCGATAAAATCGATGATAATGATCCCGCCGATATTCCTCAACCTCAACTGGTAGGCGATCTCCTTTGCCGCCTCCAGGTTGGTCTTAAGGATTGTATCCTCTAGATTCCTCTTTCCCACAAATCGCCCCGTATTAACATCGATGGCCGTGAGGGCCTCTGTCATTTCGATAACGATATATCCCCCTGATTTCAACCAGACCCTCCTCCCCAAGCTCTTATCGATCTCCATCTCGATTCCGTAGGCATCGAATATGGGTTCCCTGCCCTCGTAAATCTCGATGTCGCATTTGAGTTTTGGCATGTAGGTCTTGGTGAAGTTGATGATGTTCCAATATTCCTGCCGGTCGTTGACGACGACCCTGTTCACCTCTGGTGAGAGGAGATCCCGAATGACACGGAGCACGATATTCAGATCGCTGTGGATAAGGAGAGGCGCTGAGGAATTTTCCTTTTTCACCTGAATGTTATCCCATAACTTCAGCAAAAAATCCATGTCGCCCTTGAGTAACTCCTCATCCCCTCCCTCACTAGCCGTTCTCACGATGAAACCCAGTCCCTGGGGTTTGATCCCCTGGATAATTTCCATCAATCGCCTTCTCTCATTCTGGTCCTTAATCCTCCTCGAAACACCGACGTGATCAACCGTGGGCATAAGCACGAGATAGCGGCTTGGAAAGGTGAAATGGGAGGTGATCCTCGTGCCCTTGGTCCCAATGGGCTCCTTTGACACTTGGACTAGGATTTCTTGTCCTTCACACAACAGGTCTTCGATCTGTGAAGGTTGGGATAGATAACTAGGAACCCCTTGCACTTCGAACTCATAATCCCCCTCTCCGTTCGAGCCCTCCTCCAACATAAGACTGTATTCCTCGATATCCCTATAGATATCGGAGACGTAGAGAAAGGCTGCCTTTTCCAAGCCGATATCCACGAAAGCCGCCTGCATTCCAGGTAATACCCTAATCACCTTCCCCTTATAAATATTGCCGACAATGCTCCTCCCCTTGATCCTCTCGATATAGGACTCTGTGAGCATGCCGTCTTCTAACAATGCCACCCTCGTCTCATATGGGGTAACATTTATGACGAGTTGGTTTGACATGAGATAGCCTCCTTACGTTTCGGCCAGCTTGATAAACCGCAATCCCTTCACCTCTTCTTCCGTGAGGCCGAAAACCCGACTTACCACTTCCCTTGCCCGTGGCCTGCGTCCGTCTTTTTCCCTCAGAGTAAATTCGATGATTCCCCCCCTCCAATTCAACAACTCCCGGAATGAGGGGGGAAGGAGATTGGTATCCATTTCCGGTAAAGGGATCGTATCCCGCATCCTAACTTTGTCCACCATGGAACGAAGGTCGATTTCCTCGATACCCCTTTTTCTCATTTGGGCATGAATAAGGTGATCCCTTCCCAAGAAAGCATCGATCTTCTCCTGAAACCCATTAAGATGGGGAAAGCCCAAAACACACCATCGAGCCTCCTTGGTGTAACCCATCCTTTGTGGAGGGGAAATGTTTTCGAGCGATGAAACTTCGAGTCCTTCCGGCAACTCCCCATTGAGCTTCTCCATGAAGATCTCAGCCTTTATCGGTTCGAGGAGTTCAAATTCCGCAACCTCTGCGAGACTTTCCACGCCAAGGGGGAGTGCTCCCTCAAAGCGAATTTTGGGCAAGGGATGAAATCCCTGAGAATATGCCAGGGGCAGATGAGCCCTTCTCGCTGCTCGATGAAAGGCCGTTATCATCTCAAGGTGGGATAGAAATCTTGCCTCCCCGAGTTTAAAAACCCTTACCTGAATTCGCATTGGCGAAATGGCCCGCCTTCCCCGACAGATGCTCGGCCGGGAGGAGACCTCCCGTTTCAACTGCAGTCGCACACCATTACGACCACATATTCCACAACCCTCGCAGGAATCCCCGCTGCACTGGGAAGAGGTTTCTCCCTTCATGCTCTTTTCCCACTCCCGAAGGAGGAACGGCTTCTCTATCCCTGAATCGATGTGGTCCCATGGGAGAACCTCCAAAAAAGCCCTCCTGCGATTAGCATAGAATTCCATGCTCAACCCGCAGGAGTCGAAGGCCCTCTCCCATAAATCGAACCGGAAATGTTCACCCCATCCATCGAAACGGCAGCCCAGGCGGTGGGCTTCTATGAGGACTCGGGAAAGCCTCCGATCTCCCCTTGCGAACACCCCCTCCAGGAGGCTCATGCGGGGGTCTTGCCACTTAAACCTTACCCCCTGCTCCCGAAGTTCAGATCTCAAGTAGGTATGTCCGTCCAGCATATCCGCCAAGGGGATTTGAGGCTCCCATTGGAATGGGGTGTGGGCTTTGGGGATAAAGGTCGAAACGCTGGTATTCACGTGGATTGAAGCCCTATCCCTCCCCCTCATGAAGCGGAGCCTCCCGGATAGATCCACTACTGCCCTGAGGTCCTCTTCCCTCTCAGTGGGCAGGCCGACCATGAAGTATAACTTAACGGATTTCCACCCCCTCTGTGCGAGATGCCTGGTGGCCTCAAACAGCCCATCCTCCTCAACACCTTTATTTATCACATCCCTCAACCTGGGTGTTCCGGCTTCTGGGGCCAAAGTAAATCCGGTTTTTCGAACCCTCAAGATTTGGTCCATCATTTGCTGGGTCAGGGTCTCAATCCGCATAGATGGAAGGGAGATAGCTACCCTTTCCCCCGCATATCGGCCCATCACCTCCGCCAATAATTGCCGGATGGAGGAATAATCGCCAGCGCTCAGGGAGAGCAGGGAAATCTCCTCATATCCCGTCGCCGCCAGTCCTTTATGGATAATCCCTTCCACGTGATCAAGGGTTCTCTCCCGATAAGGCCGATAGATGAAGCCGGCCTGGCAAAATCGGCAACCCCTTTTGCAGCCTCTGGCGATCTCCACGGTTAACCTATCGTGGATAACCTTCATAAAGGGAAGGGCGGGGCGAGTGGGGTGATTGATGGTATCCAAATCACGAATTACCCTTTTTTTAACCCGGCCTACCTCCCTTGCCAGGGGTCTGGTCTCCGCTATGGTGTTGTCGGGGTTATATCGAACCTTGAAGAATGTGGGGATATAAACACCGGGTACCTTTGACAATTCCTTTAGCAGCAAACCCTTATCGCTTCGGGCTTCCTTCCACTGGAGGATGGTATCGGCGATTTCCAGGACTGCCTCTTCCCCCTCTCCAATTAAGATGGCATCGAAGAACTCGGCCATGGGTTCGGGATTAAAAGCGCATGGCCCGCCGGCTAAAACGATGGGATCATGCTCGTCCCGCTCATCGGCCAATAGGGGAATAGATGAGAGTTCCAGTATATTTAAAACGTTGGTGAAACTCAGCTCATACTGAAGGGAAAAGCCGATAACGTCGAAATTCTTCAGAGGTAAACCCGATTCCAGGGAGACCAAAGGCATCCCCCTATTCCTGAGAATGGCCTCCATATCAATCCACGGTGCAAAGACCCTCTCACAAGCGGTGTCATCCCGGGAGTTGAGAATGGAGTAAAGGATCTGAAGGCCGGTGTGGGACATGCCCACTTCATACGCATCCGGAAAGGCGAGGGCAAACTTGAGCCTGACTCTTTTTGAGTCTTTATGAAATGAATTGACCTCGTTACCCAGGTACCGCGACGGCCTGGAAACGAAGGGTAATAATCCCCTTATCATTAACTACCCCGGATATTGAGAATTTATTAAAAAAATAAGATACTTACCGCACATTGTCAACCACGGCGTACCGCAAACCCTCCGGGCTTCTCGGGGAAAACACCCGAGAGGTATGCCAACCCATGGAAGTTTTATGGCAAGATCGAAGATCAATATCAACGTAATACTAGCCGTGCTCCCGAGAGGAAAAGGTTTAAGAGGACAGCTTTGTCCCTGAGCGTAATTACATCCTCAAAACCGCAGCACTGCAGCACGGGATAACGGCAGTACCCAAACTCGCCTGGAAGGGGCAAGTATTC
>DAOVGJ010000148.1 GCA_030672465.1 Pseudomonadota bacterium
AAGAGCAAGCAATTCCTCCCCTTCGTGAGCTGTGAAATGGAAAATCCGCGGGTGGAAGTCATCATCCAAGATGGTATTCAATATGTGAAACGCCATAGGGGGACCTTTGATGTCATTCTGATCGATTCGACTGATCCCATCGGACCAGCAGTGGGCCTTTACCAAAAGGAGTTCCTCGAAGATGTCTATAAGGCCTTGAAGGATGATGGAATTATGGTCGGCCAGTCAGAATCCCCCTTCTTCGATCAGGACATCGTCAGGGAATTATACGCCATTCTGAAACCCCTCTTCCCCATCCGGAAGATGTATCTGGCACCGGTCCCATCCTACCCCAGTGGCTTCTGGAGTTTTGCATTCTGTTCCAAAAAGTATGATCCGATTTTGGATAATCGGTGCGAGGACCTGCGGCGCCTCAATCTCACTACGAGGTATTACAACGAAGCTATCCACCAAGCTGCCTTTGCCATTCCCAATTTTATCCAAGAATTGATCGCATGACGGACTTTCTCCAAAACCGTTTCCTATCCGCGGACTTCTCGTACGAGGAATGCGAAATATGCATTGTTGGTCTTCCCTATGATGGGACTTCTTCGTATCGGCCCGGTGCCAGGTTCGGACCCAACGCCATCCGGAAGGCCTCTTGGGGGATGGAAACATATAGCCCTAATCTCGGGCGAGATCTGGGTGACCTAAAAATATGCGACCTCGGGGATCTGGAGATTCCCTTCGGGAACAAGGAAATGGCCCTCG
The DNA here is from genome assembly GCA_030672465.1 of Pseudomonadota bacterium. GTDB lineage: Bacteria > Desulfobacterota > BSN033 > WVXP01. The sequence goes on from DAOVGJ010000148.1 coordinate 751, forward strand.
CGAAAATCAAAGAGGCGATTGAGAAGATCATCGATGATGGAAAATATCCCGTTCTTCTCGGGGGAGAACATCTGATTACACTGCCCGTTGTCGAGGGGTTCCGGAACCGTTTTCGTGATTTAGCCGTGGTTCAATTCGATGCACACACAGACCTAAGGGACGAATACCTGGGGGAAACACTTTCCCATAGCACGGTAATGAGGAGGGTCTTAGAGGTCATCGGAACGGGAGGACTCTTTCAGTTCGGCGTCCGCTCTGGAAGTAGTGAGGAATTCAGCTACGCCAATGACATTGGGAGCCTCTATGATTTCAGCGAAGATGGGTTCCACAGGGCCATGAAGAGCATCAAGGACAAACCCCTCTACATAAGCCTGGATTTAGATGTCCTTGATCCGAGCATCCTTCCCGGGACGGGGAACCCCGAACCCGGAGGAATCGACTTCAACAAAATGATACGTGGACTCCAAATCCTTGGAGAAGCCCGGGTAATCGGGTTTGACGTCGTCGAACTTTCACCCATTCACGACCCGTCGGAGGTTTCATCCATTGTAACCTCACAGCTGGTCCGCGAGATGATCTTGAATTATTGGTCAAAATAGGTTATGTTAGCCAAGCTTGATGGAGTTGTGGCGAAGCCCAGGCTCCATTTCCAGAAAATGGCCCCTCATGGTCTAGGGGGATAGGAAAAAGGGGAAAGACAAAGGAAAAATCGGGGGGAGTATGGCCAACATTACGATGAAAGAGATGCTGGAAGCAGGGGTCCATTTTGGGCACGAAACGAAGAGGTGGGATCCAAAGATGAAGCCTTTTATCTATGCGGCCCGAAATGGTATCTATATCATTGACCTCCAAAAAACCGTCCACTTGTTCAAGGAGGCTTACAATTTTATACGCGATCTTACGTCAAAAGGTGAATATATCCTCTTTGTGGGGACGAAAAAACAGGCCCAGGATTCCATATATGAAGAGGCAACTCGATGCGACATGTTCTATGTGAACCGGCGGTGGTTGGGAGGAATGCTAACCAATTTCCAAACCGTCAAGAAGAGTATCGACCAACTGAACAAATTGGAGTCGATGAAGAATGACGATATATACTCCCTTCTCCCCAAAAAAGAGGTATTACAATTGGAGAAACAGCGGAAGCGGTTGGAAAAATCCCTGGGAGGGATAAAGAGGATGGATAGGCTTCCAGGAGCCATCTTCGTCATTGACCTCAAAAAGGAGAGGATCGCGGTAAGCGAAGCAAGGAAACTGGGAATCCCATCGGTTGGCATCGTGGATAGCAATTGTGATCCCGATGAAGTCGATTACATTATCCCGGGTAATGACGATGCGATAAGGGCTATACGCCTTTTCTCAAGCAAGATTGCCGATGCCGTAATCGAAGGGAGACAGCTGTACGAAAAGGCCCTCCAGGAGGAAGAACCAGAGGAGGAGATCGAACCAGGTGAAGGAACACCCCCGGAAGTTCCCCCCGTGGAGATGACAGGAGAGGGGGCGATAGTAGATTCCCCTTCTGAGCAGAAGGAAGAACCCGGAAAACCAGAGGAAGGATAGGTAAGTTCCCATGGATATCGATGTATCATCAGTGAAAGACCTGCGACAGAAGACCGGTGCCGGGATCATGGATTGCAAAAGAGCCCTTAAGGAAGCCCAGGGAAACGTGGATAAAGCCATCGAATTCCTAAGGCAGAAGGGGCTGGCGAAAGCTGCTAAAAGAGGAGGGCGGAGGGCCGATGAGGGATTGGTCGGGTCTTACATCCACACGGGAGGCAGAATTGGGGTATTGGTGGAGGTCAACTGTGAGACGGATTTCGTAGCGAGGACACAGGAGTTCAAGGATTTGGTTAAAGATATCTCCATGCATATAGCGGCAGCTGACCCCCAATACCTAACCAGAGAGGATATTCCCGAGGAAGCTGTACAAAAAGAGAAGCACATCTTGAAGATGCAGGCACTGGAGATGGGTAAACCGGAAAAGGTTGTCGATCGGATCGTAGAAGGGAGAATAGAGAGGTTTTTCTCGGAAGTATGCCTTCTGGAGCAGGCCTATGTGAAGGACCTCGATTTAACTGTGGGGAATCTCTTGAACTCCCTCATGGGAAAGATCGGAGAACGAATCTCAATCCGGCGATTTACCAGATATCAGTTAGGGGAAGAAGCTAACGAGAGCGCCTCGTAGGCCTCCCATTCCCACCATGGTGAAAAAACCAAGATTTAAGAGGATTATCTTAAAAATCAGCGGGGAGGTCTTGGGTGGCAAAGAGGAATATGGTATAAGCTCGCAGGAAATAAGCGGGATTTCACACGAAATCAAGGAGTTAACCGAACGCGGGGTCCAGGTTGCGGTGGTTGTTGGGGGGGGGAATCTCTTTCGCGGGGTGGATGCCAGTTCAAAAGGGATGGACCGTGCCTCCGCCGATTATATGGGAATGTTGGCCACCGTGATCAACAGCCTGGCCCTCCAGGATGCATTGGAGAAGATAGGGGTCTATACCCGTGTGCAATCGGCCATCGATATGCGCCAAGTGGCTGAACCCTATATCCGGAGAAGGGCCATCAGACATCTGGAGAAGGCAAGGGTAGTCATCTTTGCCGGCGGAACGGGAAATCCCTATTTCTCCACGGATACGGCGGCGTCTTTGAGGGCAATGGAGATAGGAGCAGACGCCCTCCTGAAGGCCACCAAGGTGGACGGTGTCTATGATTCGGATCCGATAAAAAACAAAAATGCCGTTAAGTTCGACAGGCTTTCATATATCGATGTCCTCAAAAAAAAACTCAGGGTGATGGATGCAACGGCCGTCTCCCTTTGCATGGATAATCAACTGCCCATTGTTGTCTTTAATGCGAGGAAAAAGGGGAACATCGTCAGAGCGGGAATGGGCGAAAAGGTGGGCACTATCATAGGTAGTATGGGGTAACCAATGCCCGAGAGGGTCCTCAAGGATCTTGAGGAAAAGATGAATAAGACGCTGAAGAACCTGCAGGGGGATTTCAACAAGGTCCGGACTGGCAGGGCATCCCTTGCCCTTTTCGATGACATCCTTGTGGACTATTATGGGACTCCGACCCCTCTTAAACAAACGGCCACCCTCTCCGTTCCGGAGAGCCGATTAATTATCATCCAACCATGGGACCCCCATATGATCGGTGAAATCGAGAAGGCCATTTTAAAATCGGAGCTGGGCGTCACCCCGACAAATGATGGAAAGATCATCCGTATCACCATCCCCAGGTTGACGGAGGAACGCCGGAGAGAACTGGTGAAAATCGTCAAGAAAATGGGGGAAGGGGGCAAAGTGGCTATTCGCAATATTAGGAGGGATGCCAATGAAGATCTAAAGGACATGGAGAGGGAAAAGGCGATTTCTGAAGACGAACTCCATCAGAATATGGAAAAGGTTCAAAAGATTACCGATAGCTTTATCGGGAAAATCGACGAGGCTTTGGGTGCAAAGGAAAGGGAAATTCTCGAGATTTAGAATTAACCCCCGCGTTAAAAGGGTAGGTGCTCACCGTTGAAGGAGGTGATCCTTTGCCATTCGTAATAACCGAAGATTGTGTAGCGTGTGGGACCTGTGCTGACGAATGTGAGGCAAATGCGATTGAAGAGGGGGAAGATATTTACGTAATCGATGAGGAGAAGTGCACGGAGTGCGGCACGTGTATCGAAGTCTGTCCGACGGAGGCCATCGTGGAGAAGTAATTGGAAGAAGGGAGGACGTATACCTCTTTACTTATACTCGGGAAAGACTTGGTATTCTTCTGATCGTGTCAAAGTGGTCCCTGACCAACTCAAGCCGAAGTTCTCCTACCCGGGGGATCCCCACCATCTTGGAGAAATCCGTTGCTTCCTCGCTTCACTGCTTCCAAGGCATCCCTTTGATGTTTATGGCGTATGGGTGGAAAGTACAAACCTTCCAACCTCTCACTTGAAACCCAGGAAACTCCCAGCTTCGAATTTCCTTGAAAAATGGGTATCTCTGTGATAAATCTAAACTTTGGAGAAATTCGGGCGAGGCTTCTCAAGTCCCGTAGGCCTATTTTCCCCTCCTTCAAACAGCGGGGACTACTCGGTATCCATGGAAGAGTTGGTTAGGGAAAGACTACCGAGACACGTAGCCATTATCATGGATGGAAATGGCCGATGGGCAAGACACAAGTCCCTCAACCGAATCGAAGGCCATATTAAGGGAATCGAGGCCGTTCGGGCGGTAGTAACGGCGTGCCGAGAGTTGGGAATTGAATTCCTCACCCTCTACGCCTTTTCCATTGAGAACTGGAAACGTCCTGGGAACGAGATATCGGGCCTGATGGATCTCCTCCAGAGATATTTGAGGGAGGAATTGGACGAAATGTTGGAGAAAAACATCCGCCTCAGGGCTATCGGGGATCTAGACTCCCTTCCGCCGGATGCTCACGATACGTTAATTGAAACCCTGGAAAAGACGGCCCACTGCGACGCAATGGTGTTGACCTTGGCGCTGAGCTACAGCGGAAGGGACGAGATCATCAGGGCCGTTCGTCGCCTGATGGCGGATGGAGAAAACAAGGGAATTCGCCCCGAACAGATCTCCGAGGAAACTCTCTCCAATTACCTCTCGACAAAGGATATTCCTGATCCAGACCTATTGATCAGGACAAGCGGTGAATATCGAGTCAGCAATTTCCTCCTGTGGCAAATAGCTTACACTGAGATCTATGTGACGGAGACCCTATGGCCCGACTTCGGAAAAGATGACTTGATCAAGGCCCTGCTCAATTATCAGTCCAGGCAGAGGAGGTTTGGCCTCACCGACGAGCAATTGGCTATGGAGCCGGGCTAAGGCGTAAGATGGATGCCCAAGAAGGCCACCATCGAGGTCAGAATGCTGAAGAAACGAGTTTTAACCGGTGTTATCGCCATCCCCGCCTTATATTTGCTCATCGGATATGGACCTGAACCAACCCTTTTCATTATGGTTTTGATCGCCGTTGCCGTGGGCTTGCACGAGTTTTACTCCTTGGTACTTCCGGAAAATAAACGGCACGAAAGGGCGATCGGAATCCTCTTGGGAATGCTATTGGTCTCCCTCATCTATTTCGGGGATTCCCGCCTTTTACAGGCCTCATTGGGTTTTAGCATCATCTTACTATCCATCACCTATATGCTGAAATCGACAAATTTCGCGTTGGCTATATCCAAGATGGCCCTCACCCTCTTTGGAATCCTTTACATCGGTCTTCTCTTATCGTATGTAATTTTAATCGATAAAACCGCTGCGGGAAAACAATGGGTCTTCTTTCTCGTTACGACCATTTGGGCCGCGGATATCAGCGGCTTCTTCGTGGGTTCTCTGGTGGGCAGACACAAACTGTATCCCAAAGTAAGCCCTAACAAGACCATCGAAGGCTTGGGAGGTGGGGTGGTCGGGGCAATTGCTGCCGCTCTGGTATATCGGAAATTCTTCTTCTCCGTTTTGGAGGTATCCGGCTGTGTTTTCCTGGGCTCTTCCCTGACCCTATTCGGACAGATGGGGGATTTCACCGAATCAATGATTAAGCGGAGCGCCCATGTGAAGGATTCCAGCGGCCTCATCCCAGGGCACGGCGGGATGTTGGATCGATTGGATAGCTTTCTCTTTTCGGCACCTTTCCTTTACTATTACATCTGTTGGGGAGGGTAAGGCACCTCATGAAACGCTTGGCGGTACTGGGATCAACAGGTTCCATCGGCGTCAATACATTGGACATCGCGGGCAGGTTCGAAAACGAATTCAAGGTGGTGGCCCTATCGGCGGGGACTAACATCCAATTGCTCAGGGAACAGATTGAACGGTTCGAGCCCAAAGCGGTTTCCGTATTGAATGAAGCCTTGGCGAACGCCCTCAAGAGGAAAATTTCGCCCAAAAAAATTGAGGTCCTCTTTGGAGTGGAAGGCCTCATTCAAATCACGACGCTTCCCGAAATAGATCTGGTCGTCTCCGCCTTGGTAGGGGCGGCGGGTTTGATTCCCACCATTTCCGCAATAAAGGCAAAGAAATCCGTCGCCTTAGCCAATAAGGAGTCCCTGGTAATGGCAGGGAAGATTATCGTTGAAGAAGCTCGTAAAAACGGAGTTGCCATCTTGCCGGTAGACAGTGAGCACAGCGCCATTTTCCAGACCCTGGCTGGTCGCTCGAAAGGTGAGATTAAGCGGATTATCCTGACTGCTTCCGGGGGACCTTTCCTCAATCTCCCCTATGAAAAAATGAAGGAGGTGACAGCCAAAGAGGCCCTCCACCACCCCACATGGGACATGGGAAGAAAGGTAAGCATCGATTCCGCCTCACTGATGAATAAGGGGCTGGAAGTCATCGAAGCCCGATGGTTATTCGGAGTCTCGACGGAACAGATCGACGTTCAGATTCATCCGCAGAGCGTCGTGCACTCCATGGTAGAATATATCGATGGGTCCATCATCGCACAGATGGGAATAACCGATATGAGAATCCCCATATCCTATGCCCTTTCCTACCCGAAGCGATTAAGGCTGGACCTGCCTTCCTTGGACCTCTTTCATATGGATGGATTGACCTTCCTCCCCCCGGATATGGAACGATTCCCCTGCCTAAGGCTCGCCTACCGCTCGATGGAGGTGGGCGAGACCATGCCGGCGGTGCTCAACGCCGCCAACGAGGTGGCGGTGAACAGTTTTCTGGAGGAAACCATCAAATTTACCGATATCCCAGCAATAGTGGAAACGGTTATGGAGGACCATCAGATTAAACCCCTGACGACCCTGGACGATGCTCTGAGGGTAGATCAATGGGCTAGGGAAAAGACCAAAAAGCTCATCGAGGAGAGAAGATAGTGGAAATGAAGGTCATATACGATATCATATACTTTATCATCTTACTGGGCATCTTGATCTTCGTTCATGAACTCGGCCATTTCATCATCGCCAAGAAATCTGGCGTTGGAGTCCTCAAATTTTCATTGGGATTCGGGCCAAGAATCATCGGCAAGAAGATAGGAGAGACGGAGTATCAGATTTCCGCAATTCCACTGGGTGGATATATCAAAATAATCGGCGAGAATCCCGAAGAGGAGGTCTCCGAAGAGGATAGGAAAAAATCATTCTCCGAGAAGCCGATACGGACGAGGATGGCGATCATCGTTTTTGGCCCCCTCATGAACATGCTCTTGTCCTTCGTCCTCTTCAGCCTGATAGCCCTTATCGGATTCAAAATCCCCGCTTTTATGGAAGCCCCCCCGAGTGCTGGCTGGATCGACCCTGATTCCCCCGCCCAAAGGGCCGGGCTCCAAGAGGGTGATCTGATTATCAGGGTCAATGATCGAAACGTGAGCAATTGGGAGGAGCTCAAATTTATCTTGGCCTCCAACCCCAACGCACGGTTGCGCCTGGACATCGAAAGGGAAGGCATTATCGTACCCAAGGAATTGGTCCCCGAGGAAAGGGGATTGTTCGGGCTTGGCTATGCGGGGATTCAGCCCGAATGGCCGCCAGTCATCAAGGAGATAAAAGAAGGATACCCAGCCGACTTAGCGGGTTTGAAAGCGGGCGATTTAGTCTTGGCCATCGATGGCGAGGAGATGCTACACTGGATTCAGATGGCCATGACCATCTGGGATAATCCCAATAAGACCTTAACGTTTAAGGTCAAACGCGGCCAAGAGATCCTCTCCTTTCCCATAAAACCCAAGGCCGTTAAGGCAAAGGAGAAGACCATCGGCCTCATTGGAATCAGCAGTCCCAGAGAAACGATATCTAAGCAACATGGACCCCTCAAGGCCATCGTACGGGGAGGACATGAAACCCTCAAGGTCACCAAGATGACCATAACGGTTCTCTGGAGGTTGCTCGTCCGAAGGATCTCCCTTCGCACGGTAGGAGGGCCAATCTTAATCTTCCGAGTGGCGGGCGCCGCGGCTAAATCGGGCATAACGGATTTCATGTCCTTAATGGCGAGCCTCAGCATCACGTTGGCAATTATCAACACTCTACCAATCCCCATTTTAGATGGAGGTCACCTGTTATTTCTCGGTATCGAGGCCATCCGGCGGAAGCCCGTCAGTGTCAAAACGCGGGAGTTGGCCTATCGAGCCGGATTAATCATCATCATCATGCTCATGCTCATCGTCTTCTACATCGATATAACCCGGTTTTTCTGAAACAGGGATAGCCATGAGGATATTGGGGATCGATACATCGACTCAGTGTGGGAGCGTTGGTCTTATCGAGGGTGAACAAATCCTCTGCGAATATTCGCTCAAGGGGAAGGTGAGTCATTCCAAAAGGGCGTTAAAAACCATCGACCGGGTGTTGGAGGATTCCGGAGTGTCCATCGGGCAAATAGATGGGTTTGCCCTATCCATAGGACCCGGATCCTTCACCGGGTTGAGGATTGGCGCAAGCGCGGTAAAAGGCTTGGCTTTCGCCACCGGTAAACACGTGGCTGGCGTATCCACTTTGGACGCGTTAGCTCAAAACGTCAGGTACTCCCCTTATCTCATCTGTCCCCTGTTGGATGCTCGAAAGGGCGAAGTCTATGCCGCCCTTTATCGAGATACCGGAAAAAGGGGGTTGACCAAACTCGCCCCTGAAATGGCCATTAAGCCCGTTGATCTCCTCGGGAGAATCGACGAGAAGGCCCTGTTCTTGGGAAACGGCGTTTACCCCTATGGCGACCTCATTCGCCGTAAACTGGGGGATTTGGCTCAAATGGCCCCTTCTCCCTTCAATTTCGTCCACGGGGCCGTTGTCGCCCAATTGGGGAAGCAAAATTTGGAAAAGGGCGAATATCTTGATCTAGAGGGATTCACTCCCCAATACCTCCGCAGGTCCGATGCGGAGCTTAAATGGGAGGAAAAAATAAGGAAATCCCCGTAATTACACGTATCGGGATTTCTGCAACCCATTGAAATCAGAGGGCTTATAGTGGTAGCTTGTCTGTGCCGTCCATATGGAATGATGGAATATTGGAATACCGCGATAGGAGGCTTAAACCATGGCAGAGGATGAACATCTCTCCTTCGAGGAAAACGAAGAGCTGAAACGCATCAGACAGAGACATGCGGACTTGGAAAGAAAACTGGAAGAATATGAGAGCAGACCATTTCTTACCCCCCTAGATGACCTGGAAATGAAAAAGATTAAGAAGAAAAAATTGGCGTGCAAGGATGCAATGGAGAGGATCTTAACACTTCACCGTCGAAAAAAAAACCGGAAATGAGGATATTGGGTAAATCCGCAGGGCCGAAGGATAATCGCCGAATGACACTTCCCATCGCAAAAGAGGGCTATTCCTTCATCATACCGATGGCCATGGCCACCCTTCTCTTCGGGTTTCTGGGTTGGGTTTATCTCGCCGGAGTTTTTTGCGGGATCACCTTTTTCGTGGTCTATTTTTTCCGGAACCCGACCCGAATCCCACCTTCCTCCGAAAGTGCCATCGTCTCCCCAGCGGATGGAAGGGTCTTGGAGGTCGCAAGCCACCTCGAGAATCGGTTCCTCCACCGGGAGACCGTAAAGATCAGCATCTTCATGTCCCTCTTCGACGTGCATGTCAACCGCTTCCCCATTACTGGACGGGTTATGGGAAGGGTGTATCAACCGGGAAAATTTTTTGCGGCCAATACCGATAAATCCTCTTTACTCAACGAACAAAATGCCTTACTATTGTGTTCAAATGACGGCTTTGAGATCCTTTTCATACAGATTGCGGGGATTATTGCCCGGAGGATCGTCTGTTACGTCCAAAAGGGGAATTTGCTCAAAAAGGGGCGAATTTTCGGGATGATCATATTCGGTTCCAGGGTGGATATATTTTTGCCCCCGGGCGTTGATATCCGTGTCCGTGTGGGAGAGCATGTTAAGGCGGGGGAAACCATCTTAGGGTATAGAGATGCCAAAAAGACGAAAGGCAGGCATTAGGAAGGGAATCCACATCATTCCCAATCTCTTCACCACGGGCAACCTCTTCTGTGGGTTCTTGGCCATCATTTCCACCTTCAAGGAAAGGCCCTTTTATGCGGCCGTCTCTATTTTGATCGCTGTTGTCTTCGATCAACTGGATGGCAAAATTGCCCGGCTTGCAGGGGCAAGTAGCCGTTTCGGCATCGAATACGATTCCCTCGCCGATCTGGTATCCTTCGGCGTTGCCCCAGCCTTGCTCATCTACTATTGGGCCCTGAAAGGCTTTGGAAGGTTGGGATGGTTAGCCGCCTTTCTATTTTTGGCCTGTGGTGCCCTGAGATTAGCCCGGTTCAATGTCCAAACGGCCACTGCTGACCCTAAATACTACACCGGGCTACCCATTCCCGCGGCGGCCACCCTCATCGCCCTCACGGTCCTTCTTTATCACCGCCTTGGGGAGAAATTAACCACGGAGCATATCGCCATCCTGATCATGATGTATGGGCTGAGCTTCTTAATGGTCAGCAATATCCGATACCCCAGTTTCAAAGAGCTTGGGCTGATCAGACGCAAACCTTTCAGTGTGCTGGTGTTCGTGGTATCCTCCATCGTGGTCATCGTAGCCGAGCCCGAGATCATGTTATTCCTCTTCTGCTCCGCCTATGTGCTCCTCGGCCCCCTCAATCTCATCTATCGATGGAGAAAAATAAAGGCCCTGAAAGCAATACCTGATGAAAAGCCAAATACCATTCAAGGCTAACCCCTCTTGTGGGCAAGCAAGGAAGCCCAAGCACTCAATGGATCGAGCCCTCCCGGATTCGCGGGATAAAGGCAATTTATTGAAACAAATGTCGTGAGAGCACATACCCCAGGGCTATCAGCGCCTGGGTAGTGAGAACCACTACTACGTTCAACCCCATTACTGGTAAAAAATCCACCCCACTCGCATCGTATTTTGATAAGGCCCCTCTCACGGCTTTAAAGGCTATTGGGATGGTCAATAAGCCCAATAACGTCCCAAGGGGCATGAATTGGAATATGACTCCAATAATAATACAAAGATAAACCAACCCGCTGGTAATGAGATAGAGGACGCTCGCCCGCCTTTTGCCCAAGGAAATGACAATATTTCTTCTGCCCCCTTTTTTATCCGGGACTACATCGGGAAATTCGTTTATCAAGAGGAGATTATAGGTTAGGATCCCCGGGGGAAGGGATCCGACGAATGCCCCCCAGGAATAATAACCGCTTTGCACGAAATACGTCCCCAAAACCGCCAATACGCCCAGGTTGAGACCCGCAAAAAATTCCCCCAGCAGCCATCGGGCAATATGGGTTGAATAGAAATAGGCGGACGCTCCGCCAACGACGAGGATGGGCAAAAGGGTCCATCCCCTCATCGTGAGGAAAAATAGCCCGATTCCAGAGGCGATGCCAAAACACACAACTCCTAAGATATTGACGCATCTGGGTGTTAAGGCCCCAGCGGCGAGAAATCCGCTCCCTCCGCTGAATGGTGTTCTCAAGGTCTCCCTATCGATGCCAATCATATAATCGAAATAGTCATTCAGCACATTGCAACTGGTGTGGATGAGGAGAAGCCCCACGAAGGCCAAAATAAAGAAAAGGATGTTAAAATGGCCATCATACCATGCCATGCTCGTCCCCACACACGAAAGAACTACCGAAAGGAGGAGAAAATGAGGCCTGGTCTCGAGAAAAAGGAGCTTAATCGCTTTGGCCAAAGCATTCATATAAAACCTCAATGTGAATTTACGTATTACATCCTCCAGCGCCTGTCAAGTAAGTAGTGAGGAGACCTTTGGAAAACTCGGAAAAGGAGCTCTGAGCGCGAAATTATATAGTGTTGCAGTCAGGGAAAGGCGAAAGAGGTTTGAGGTTGGAGGCGGAAGGCGAAATGTCAAATATCAAATGCCAAATGCCAAATAACTCATAACGAACACGGACAACGGACACGAGAATCAATGTCAAATGTCAAAGTTCAAAGGAAGAAATCTCTGGAAAACTGGAAAAACGATCTCTG
>DAOVGJ010000048.1 GCA_030672465.1 Pseudomonadota bacterium
TTTCGACCAAATCCCCTTTTTCTTGCAAGGCAAAAAAGGCTTGAAATCAATATGCAAATAGATGACTGGAGCTTGCTGAGTTTCCCAGCACCCATTTTTCTAACCTGTTGATTATATGGCAACTCAGGGGCTTTGCCCCAGCTGAAATAGTCAGCCGATGGATTCATGGAATGTTGGAATAATGGAATGATGGGTATCCGACGCAGAAAGAACATCGATTATAATGACAAATGACAAAGCCCAAAGTCCAAATTAATGCCAAATGACCAATTTCAAAGTTTTGACATTTAGACATTGGGATTTCATTTGGCATTTGGATTTTGGCATTTGAGATTGACAGTTCCGAGTTAACGACTTCTCCAGCAAATTACGCTCAGGGACAAGGGTGTTCTCCAAAAACTCCTGAAACTTCAGCAATAGATGATGATAGCGACAATCCAGGGATCGTGATCACTATGCTCAGTGGCCTCCTTATGATATAATATTGGATGATATAATACTGGAGAGGGGAGATGGATCCCGTTCTCATTTACATCTTTGCCTTCCTCTTTGGGGCCATTGTGGGGAGCTTTCTCAATGTCTGCATCTTCCGGATACCCCTGGGTAAATCCCTCATCTCCCCATCTTCGCGCTGCCCTCAGTGCAAGATCGCCATTAAGGCCTATGATAATATCCCCATCCTCAGCTATTTCTTGCTCGGCGGGAGGTGTCGATCTTGCAGAGCCCCGATATCGGCACGGTATCCACTGGTTGAGGGGATGACGGCCCTCTTCTCTGTTTTCCTCATGCTCAAGTTCGGCCTCTCCGCGTCTTTCTTTATCTCCTTCATCCTCATTTCATCCCTGGTCGTGGTGAGCTTCATCGATCTGGATCACCGGATTATCCCTGATACAATCAGTCTCCCCGGGATCATCCTGGGGCTTTTGGCGTCATTTATGAAGCCCGCGGGCCAGAACGATTTTCTCGTTCGTTTTGTGTTTAGGACGGTAAAGGGGGGCATTAACATGGCCACCCTCGATTCCCTTTTGGGAATATTCATCGGCGGGGGACTCCTCTATGCCGTGGCCGTCTTATTTTACTGGGTCACCAAGAAAGAGGGAATGGGCGGAGGAGACATCAAGCTCCTGGCCATGATCGGGGCCTTTTTGGGATGGACCTCGACAGTATTCACCATTGTGGTGAGTTCCCTCATTGGCTCCATCGTAGGCGTCGCCCTCATGGTTGCCAAGGGGGCCGATAGCAAATATGCCATCCCCTTCGGTCCATTCCTCTCCATGGGGGCGGTCATTTATCTCTTTTTCGGCAGGGAAATTATCCGCTGGTATCTCCATTTCCGAATGTAGAAGGATCATTCCAAGAGACCGATGGTAAGGGATTGGTTATTCAGAAAGTTGGCGGTGGGGTTGAGGGTGGAGGTCATCCTCAATATGACCCTCTTAGTCATTGCCGCAATTCTTTTGGTGGGCATAAGCATGTTGAAGCTCAACGAGAGGAATATCCTCAACCAAAAGGTAGAGGGGAGTTGGTTTATCGTCCACTCAATCCAGAATACCATGAACCTCATGTTTAAGGGGGAGGGAAATCCCTCCCTCGACGATCCCTCCCTTCAGGGGTTGGTGACGATGTACGCCGCCGATGAGAGGTTAAGAGAGATATCCATTGTGGATAGGGATTTTAAGATTGTGGCTCACAGCAGAAGGGAGATGATCGGAACGGAAATGCAGACCCGCCAGTTCAAGAGGGCTATTCTGGGTGAGGAGTCCTTTTATGAGTTGAAGGTGGAAGAGGGAATTTTGTTCGATAATTACAGGGATTTGATCGTATTCTCCCCCCTTTCCATCGGGGGCAAGGTCGTTGGAGGGTTGAGGGTCAACCTCTCCTTGGCTGATGTCATGACCAATATCGTGGAATCCCAAAGGTTGGTGGTTCTATTCATCATCATCGACGCTTTGGTTTTGATCGTCTTTGGCAGCGTCTTGCTTTCTCGGGTGATCGTCAACCCCATCAAAAATTTGGTGAATGTCGTGGGCAAGATCAGGGACGGCGACTTCAACCAGAAGATCGATATCAGCGCCAAGAACGAAATCGGACAGCTCATGAGGTCCTTTAACCAGATGGCGGAGAAGCTCGGGGAGAACAAGAGAAGATTGGAGGACCATATTCGCTCCTTGGAGACCGCCAATCAGAGGTTACAACGAGCTCAAGAGGATCTTCTCATTTCGGAGAAGCTGGCCTCAATCGGACGGCTCGCCGCGGGAGTGGCCCATGAGGTGGGAAACCCCCTGGGGGCAATACTGGGATACACCAAGATCTTGCAAGAGGGGATGGAGAGTCGTGAGGAGGAAGTGAGCTACTTGAAGCGTGTCGAGAACGAGATCGACCGAATCAATAACATCATGAGAGGATTGCTGGACTTCTCGCGGCCCACGAAATTCGAGATTCAGGAAGTGGATGTAAATAGCACCATCACAAATACCATCTCGCTGGTCTCTCACCAGAAGGACTTCAAGCAGATCGAGGTGAAACTCGATTTGGAGCAAAATCTTCCCCCGGTGACGGCAGACGAAGCGCAACTGCAACAGGTTTTCATCAATGTCTTCCTCAACGCGGCGGACGCCATGCCCGACGGAGGGACCCTGAGCGTGAAGGCGGAAGAGACCGTGGTCAGCAGGGGTACGGAAGGGGAGTTTGAAGCGATATTTCCCCGAAGGAGGAAGTCAGATCCCGAAACATCCGACTACTCTCATCTCCGTAAATTCAAGCCCCTCCCGTTGATTTATGATAAATACAGCGAAGGGGATCGCCTGGTTCGGATCAAAATCTCGGACACGGGCTGCGGTATCAAGAAGGCGGATTTACAAAAGATCTTCGATCCATTCTTTACAACCAAGCCCCCTGACAAGGGGTCGGGCTTGGGGCTCTCCATCTCCCTGAGGATCATTGAGTCCTTCAATGGTCAAATCAGGGCGGAGAGCCAAATCGGGAAAGGATCTACCTTCACGATTTTGCTGCCCTCCTTGGAGGTGGGCAAGACATCTAAACCATACATTGAGGGGAACTCATGACCACCAACAGAATCCTTTTGATCGATGATGAGGAGAATTTTCGACACATGCTGTCCGTGATCCTGAAGAAGAGGGGGTATGATGTCGAAACAGCCAGGAACGGAATCGACGGCCTGAAAAAGGTCGATACGGGCTCCTACGATACGGTTTTGTGTGACATTCGGATGCCGGAAATGGATGGCTTGGAGTTCTTGAAAGAGGCCCAGAAGGCCGGATGCGAGTCAACCATTATCATGATGTCCGCTTATGGAACGTTGGACACCGCTATCGAGGCCATAAAGTTGGGGGCCTATGATTACATCTCCAAACCCTTC
>DAOVGJ010000104.1 GCA_030672465.1 Pseudomonadota bacterium
AAGGTGTTCAAGGTCACGCTCGATTCCGTACCGACGAATTGGTCGCAGAAGCTGCTGTTCACGACTGAACCCCGTCAGCCCATCTCCATACCCATGAGCGTGGCCTATTATGATGTCGACCCGAGTCATCTCTTCGTCTATTTCGGAACGGGCAAGTACTATACGATGGATGATAGGCTGGATACCACCACTCAGAGTTTCTACGCCATAAAGGACAATGGGGTGCCTGTTATCAGGGGAAACTTGACCAACCAGACGAGCGGATGCGGTTCGGCGGCAGAGTCCCAGGGATGGTACATCGATTTCATCGTGAATTCCGGGGAGAGGGTGACCGCATCGCCCCTGGTTGCCGGCGGGATTGTGTTCTTTACCACCTTTGAGCCGGACGTCGATGACCCCTGTAAATGCGGAGGGACCGCCCGTCTCTATGCCGTTCAATACAATACGGGATGTGCCCCCGACTCCCCGGTATTGGATGTCAACGGCGATGGGGTTGTGGACGAAGGGGATAAGATAGGGGGATCCGTCCCTCGGTCTATCATTATCGGCCATGGCCTGCCCTCGGATATCATTTTCAACCCCGTGAACAATCAGATCATTATCCAGACCAGCGATACCACGGTTCATGCGATAACGGTGAGATTATTGGGGGAAAGGATAAGGATCCATACGTGGAGGCAGGTACTCCGCTAAAGGGGATGGGCTAACCTTTTTCACGAAGGTCGTTTCAAACGTTCGATTCTATTCCTTACATCCAGAAACCCGCTATCCAGGGTGATTATCTGATGGTAGACCTTTAGGGCCTCCTGATTCATGCCGTTGCTCTCATAGGCCAACCCCAGCCGATATTGCAGCCTGATCATCTCTTCCTTGTTGAGTTCTTTCACATCAGAGGCGCCGTTAAAGTAATGGATGGCCTTATGGTATTCTTCCTTTTCCATAGAGCACATTCCCAACATCACCAGGCAATCGAATCTTCTCTCCTTATCCGCCGATGCGGTTTCAAATTCGGCGATGGCATGATCGATTAACTCCATCTCCTTATAGGCGATTCCCAGGTGATAGTGCATCTCTAAGTCCCTGCTATCGGTTTCCCCATGGATTTCGGACGGGGAGGGGATGGAAACGTCATCCTTCCGCTCCTCACCGGGCGGGAGGGTAGGTTCTGGGCGCGATTCTTCGGCCATGGGGGGAGGTTCTATAATGAGCCCTTCCTGGGAAGGGGTTTCAACCTGAGCCCTATTCTGTTCGATTTTTTCCAATGCCTCTAAAGCAACGGCATCATCGGGCTGGATTTTAAGGATATTATGATATTGGAGCCTGGCACTGCCGATCAATTTTTCCCTTAAATAGAGATTTGCCAACTTGTGATAAACGTCCACCAGACGTGGATCCAGGTACAGTATCTTCTTGTAGATAGCCGTAGCCCTAAAATTGAGATCATCATTCTCATATTGCTGGGCGACTTTCATATATTCGTCGATGGCCTTATCCTTGTGTCCATTTTTAAGGAATAGGTCCCCCAATTTTAGACGCACCCGAATATTTTTTGGGTCCTTATCAAGGATTTTTTGGTATTCCTTGATGGCCTTTTTGTGTTGCCCCTTCTTTATGTACTTCTGAGCGATATCGAAGAGGTGTTCTTTCGGTAGGTTCAAATCCTTCACCCAAAAGCGAGCCTTTTATTACACCAATTTATTACATAAAGGCCTTATGAAAGTCAAGGCGGAAAAAAGTCGAAGGGGTGGTGATAAAAGTGGATCATTTTCGAACCTTTTATCCCACCCAAAATGAACAATTTTTGTCCATGTGGTCAGAAATTGACCATCACTTAAACTGTTATTCTTTTATTCCAAATAAAAAGGACAAATAAACTATAGTAGTTTCTAATATTTAAAAGTTAACCTATTGTTATTTTTGTTTTAACTTTATTACCAAATTCCATCAACTTTTGCCGTGATCAAACAGATGATCGGAAAGAGGTCAACGTATTGGTTGGGATGACCGACCAAAAATCGACCACTTTATCTTATATATGGACTTTTTTTGATAACCCCATTATTCATTGATATACATTCGATCATAAAACTGTAATGATATTAGGGAGTTAAATTGTTTTTTTAAAAAGACAATAATTGGCATTCATTTTGCTTAATATTGATTTGGCCGGGAGGTTAGCATTGATGAAGGATAAGCTACGGGAGATCAATTCGATAAAGGGAGTCTGGGGGTACTTCCTTTGCGATAATACCGGGAAGATACTGGAAAGGGAGATGCCCATTGTCTTTATGAAACATCTGGGAATGATTGGAAAGGAGGTAACTCAGGTCGTGGGCCTCCTGGAGAGCTTGAGGAAAAGCCCGGAGAACCTCGATCTTCTCTTTGAAGACGGGAGAGTGATGATACGGAGCCTGAAGAAGTTTATATTGGTGGTGTTCTGCGATCCAAACGTGGACATTCCCATGCTGAGACTGAAGACGAACGTGGTCATCTCTGAGGTAAACGGGGACTCGAAAATGCAGGAGCTCCTTCAGAAGGGCGAGTGGAGGAGGAGAAGGTTACTCCAGAAGGAGCATTTGTGCCAGGAATACAGGGAAATCCTCAATCAATTGGTGCCTGAAGACGTGAAGCCAGACACCTCGGCGTAATTCCGGTAGAGGAGGTAACAGGAGGGCTACTGATTGGCGAGGCAGGTCTAAAAGGCGGTTGATACGAGCTCGGTTCTGGAGGGGAAGACTGGATGGTGGACGTTTTTATGGGAGACCTTTCACAAATAAAATTGGTCGATATATTGAGATTACTTGCCTCCGAGGGGAAGACGGGGAAGCTCATTTTGACGAAAGGGAACGATTCAGGGGAAATATATGTGGAAAATGGGGTTCTTACCCATGCCTCGAGCAAAGTGAACGCGGGCGAAGAAGCGCTTTTCACGATGATGACATGGATGATCGGAAAATTCAATTTCACCCCGGGGCTCCTACCGGAGGAGAAGTCCATTGGAACCAGTACGGATCAGTTATTGGAAGAGGGTCAAAAAAGAATCAAGGAGTGGGAACACATCAGGGAAGTCATTCCCTCGATGGAGGTCGTCTTTAAACTTGCTGGCCACAAGGGTTCCAACGATATAAACCTAAAATCGGCGGAGTGGAATATACTCACCCAGGTGGATGCAATGAGATCCGCAGGGGAGATCTCCAACGCCCTAAACTTGGATGAGTTTGGCGTGGCAAAAATACTGTACGGTCTCTATTCAGCGGGACTTTTGGAGATCGTCGAGAAACCCAAGCCGCCACCCGAAAAGGTAGTGGGAAGGGAATTCTTCAAGAGGGTGGATGAGGAACTAGCCAAGGCATTGGGACCCATTGCATCGGTGATCGTGGATGACCAGATCGCGGAGATGGGAGGACAGCGGGACGCCTTTCCGAGGAACAAGGCCGCGGAATTGGTTGAAGCGGTCAGCTCTGAGATTAAAGACGAAGGAAAGAAGATAAGGTTCCAAAGGAGCATGCTTGAAATATTGCGCGGTCTCGAGGGTCAGCATTAGCCAAGAATTAAGGAGAGAGGATCATGGCGGAAACGAGAAGGAGAGGCATTAGCCTGTTGACCAAATTGACCATCGGGATCTTGATCCCCCTCGTCATATCATTTATCGTGATTGGATATATTTACATCTTGCAGATCGAGGAGATTAAATCCATAGCAACAGAGGAAGGCGCCCGGTCCCTCAATGATTTGGGGGAGAAGATAATCAAACAGAAGGCCTTGGACATAGCAAAACAGATCGAGATATTCATCAAATCTCATCCCCATTTCACCAAAGAAGAACTCTATAGTTCGCGTGTCCTCAAGTCCATAGCCGTACAACAAGTGGGCAGAACAGGATATACAGCAGTCCACGACAACAAGGCCATCAACCATTTCCACAAGAACCCCAAAATCGTCGGGATGGATCTCCATACGTTGGCCAAGAAGCTCCCGGAATTCTGGTCGATCTTGAAGGCCAGTTTGAAGGGAAGAAGCCGTGGATACTATAACTGGAAGGACGCCGATGGGGTGATAAGGTCCAAGTACATGTTCTGTACCCCCATCGAAGGGACCGACTTAGTGGTTGCAGCCACCACCTATATCGATGAGTTCTCAAGGCCAGCCAAGCAGATCGAACAACGAATCGTGAACAGGGCCGAAAGGACACGAATCGTCTTTCTGATCGTGATGGGCGTATCCCTCATCGTGGTCATCTTGGTCACCTCCATGTACTCGAGAACCATTGTTCAGCCCATCGTATACCTGACCGATGTAGCCGACCGAATCAGCCTGGGGGATTTGGACACCAAGATCGAGATAAGATCCAGCGATGAGGTTGGCATGCTCGCCGAGTCGTTCGATAGAATGCAGGAGAGCCTGAGGGCGGCCATAGAGCGACTGAGGAGAAAGCGCTCTTCTGGATGAGTTTCGGCTGACACCAAATGGGAAGGAGAACATGACAAGGGAGTTAAAGAAAGTACTCATAGTGGACGACGAGGAGACCCTTACCTGGAGCATGGCTAAAAGCCTCTCAAGGGATAGGGATAAATACGAGGTTGAGATTGCCAACAACGGAAAAGAGGCCCTCGACGTTCTCGGCAAAATGCCCATTGACCTGGTCATCTCGGACATTAGAATGCCCGATATCAACGGATTGGATTTATTGGTTCGCATTAAGAGGGATTATCCTCACACGAAGGTGATCATCATGACGGCCTATGGATCCTCTGATGTGCAAAAG
>DAOVGJ010000123.1 GCA_030672465.1 Pseudomonadota bacterium
CTATCTGGGGCGAATGGGAGAAAAGATCTACCGAGAACCCAGAGAGGTCTTGGCCTCCATCCCCGGGCTGAAAGTGGAGGAAATGGAACATAATCGTGATAAGGCCACCTGCTGCGGTGGAGGGGGATTGGTCAGGGCCTACCTGCCTATCCTATCCTCGGCAGTTGCTCAGGAGAAGATCGAATCTCAGGCGCGAACCACCGGTGTTACCGGAGTCGTATCCTCCTGCCCCTTCTGCTATTTCAACTTGAAGGAG
This sequence comes from Pseudomonadota bacterium, assembly GCA_030672465.1. Classification (GTDB taxonomy): domain Bacteria; phylum Desulfobacterota; class BSN033; order WVXP01. The sequence goes on from DAOVGJ010000123.1 coordinate 257, forward strand.
GGAGCCGAGGAGGTCGATGAGAGTGAAATCGGGGTCTATGATTTGGCGGAGCTTCTCGTCCGATCCATGGAGGGACCTCAGGATGAATGATACCCAGCGCAGGTTTGCCGACTTTAAAAAAACCATCTATAAAGCTGTCGACGATGAGGTGCTTCGAGCCGCGCTGCGGAAGGCGGTAAGATCATTCCGGGAAAATCGGGATAAGGCCCTGGAGCAGTTCCCCCATGTGGAGGAGCAGCGAAAAATCCTCATGGAAAAAAAAGAAGAGGTTCTCACCCATCTCGATGAGATGATCGAGAAGTTCAGCGCTTCCGCCGAGAGAATGGGGGTTAAAGTCCACATGGCGGAGACTGTCCACCAAGGGCAGGAGATCATCAGGGAACTCGTTGGTTCGAAAAAGCTCATCGTCAAGGGAAAATCCATAACCTCAGACGAGTTGACCGTCAATGATATCCTGGAGGAGGAGGACAACGAGGTATATGAAACCGACCTCGGGGAGTTCATCGTACAGCTTCTCCACGGGAAACCCATGCATATCCTCGCCCCAGCCGTAAATGTCCCGAAGGAACGGGTTGCCCAGCTCTTCTCGGAACTTGCGGGAAGGGAACTCCCCCCGGATCCAGCGGAGCTTACACGGTTTGCCAAGGATTTCTTGAGGGAGAAATTCTTCCGGGCCGATATCGGCATGAGCGGGGCCAATGCTATCACGGCCGATACGGGCTCCATCTTTCTCATCGAAAATGAGGGAAATATCCGTTTCGCCACCAATGCACCCCCCGTCCACATCGCCGTGGTTGGAATCGAGAAGATCCTTCCCACCTTTGCCGATGGAAGCCTGCTGGTGGAGGTGGCCTCCCGGTATGCGGGCTATTACGCGCCCAGCTATGTCTCCATCATTTCGGGCCCCAGCAAAACCGGCGACATCGAGAAGGTCACCATTTGGGGAGTCCACGGGCCAAGGGAGGTCCATGTGATCCTCCTGGATAACGGGCGCAGGGAGGTGGCCAGGGATCCCCTGCTCAGGCAGATGCTCTACTGTATTCGTTGTGGGGCATGCATGTACGAGTGCCCTGTCTACCCCATCGTGAGCGGGTATTGGGGACATACATACATGGGTGGAATCGGCATTCCCTGGACAGCCCTCATCGCCGGTGGTTGGGAGGTGGCCGCCCCCATGGCCTATGCCTGCACTCTATGCGGGCGATGCCGGGAGTTCTGCCCCATGGAGATCGGGACCCCGGAGATCGTGGAAAGGCTGAGGGAAGAAATGACCGAAAGGAGGTACTTACCCGATTACGTCAAGGAAATGGCCCAAAAAGTATTGACCAAGGGGACCCCATACTAATTCCGAGACATCTGACCAAACGATCCCTTGTCCGACCTCGTTCCTCTACCCTCCAACCGAGTCTGCTGGCCTTCATCGTCTTCAGATAAAAAAAGGAGGGGCATGGACCCCCTCTTTAAATCCCGTTTAACGATCCCTCCGGTACTTCCCCGGGAATGCGGAATCAGCTCTTCCTCGAGGTCTTGGTCATGAAGTGGCTAATCAGCTGCTGAACCTGCTTTCCCTTGCATTTCGGGCAACTGATCTTTCCCTTTTCGTACTCCTTCAAGCTCAGTAGAGTACTAAATTCCTTCTTGCATTTCTTACAGAGAAAATCGTAGGTAGGCATGCTCATCCCCCCTTCATTACTATCCTTTTCTGCCCCTCGGACTTATATCAACCACCTCAATCGGTATTCAAAGTCGAGAAATGGATCACCTCCTCCGGCCTCCCTGAAGAATGTCTTCTTCATATAGTTTAAGGCCCCGACATAGAACTCGAAGTTCCTCGAGAGTTCCGAGTACAATCGGGACCCTGGCCGATAGAGAGCTTGATGATATTCGCTGACGGTCCGATAGGCCCTTCTTCCCTCCTCCAGATATAAGCCCAAAAAAGATTGTTTTTCAACCCACTCCCGAAATATCCCCGCCATGAATAGGATGTAATCGCCGATGTGTTTGCGAATCTCCTTCTCCCTGTCCCACTGCTCGGAGTACCAAGAGAGGTTAGCCTCCAACAGCATTTCTACAGCAGTTTCCAGCCTTCTCCCCTGATAACCCCTTATCCGATAGAGGTTTTCAGTCCGGGCGAAATTAGCCAGAAGGATAGAAATATAATCGGCGATCTCCGTATCCTTGATCCCCAAATCCCGAAAGCTTCGACGCACCAACCAATCGAAGAAAGCCAATAATCTCGGTATTGACGCACCTGATACGCTCGTTTTCATTGGTGAGGAAATAATCGATGAGGATACATGTATTATATTAACTAATATAAGAACCCGGGATTCGATGTCAATAGAAAAG
>DAOVGJ010000067.1 GCA_030672465.1 Pseudomonadota bacterium
ACCTCGTCCGTAGCCTCGGCCTTAGCCTCTGTCTCCGCCTCGTCCTGAGCCTCAACCTCAGCCTTAGCCTCGTCCTCTACCTCTTCCTTAGCTTCAACCTCAGCCTTAGCCTCTTCCTCCGCCTCTTCCTTAACCTCAACCTCAGCCTTAGCCTTTTCCTCGCCCTGTCGAGCCATACGAATCACCTCTAACACCTGGACCAACCTCCTGATATGAGCGGATAAGACATTTACCAAACGGAACTGTCCGCCCTTGAGCAGTCGTAATAGATTACCCAGTAAAACCTCTCGCCCTGGCAGCTTAGCCATACCCTCAATCTCATGGGGCCCGACCACTCGCCCCTCGATGAGGCCTCCCTTTATCTCCAGCATGGGTGTCTCCTTGCTGAATTCCGAAAGGACCCTCGCCGGGGCAAGGGGATCGTCATTCGAGACGGCCATTGCCGTTGGGCCAACAAAGAGGTCCGAAAGTCCCTCCAAGCTTGTCTCCTTGGAGGCGAGGCGCATCAACGTATTTTTCACCACCCGGTATTCAACGGAGGCCTCCCGCAACTGTCTCCTCAAGCGGGTAATCTCCTCCATGTTCAATCCGCGAAAATTCGTGAAAATCACGGCCCTAAATTCCCGCAGCCTCTGATGGAGCTTCGAAACAATCCGCTCTTTTTCACTCCTGTTCACGCCTCCAATCCTCCATGAGGTATCAGCCCAATTTCATCATATTGCGAACGGATATGGGATCGATCTTGACCCCCGGACCCATCGTTGTAGATAGAGCGATACTCTTTAGATAGACGCCCTTACTCGTGGAGGGTTTTGCCCTGACAATAACCTCCAATAAGGCCCTTATGTTTTCCAGGAGCTTCTCAACCCCGAACGAAACCTTTCCCACGGCCACGTGTACGATGCCCGCTTTCTCCACTTTAAATTCCACCTTTCCTGACTTAATCTCCTTGACCGTTTTCTCAATATCGAAGGTTACTGTCCCCACCTTGGGATTGGGCATGAGGCCCCTTGGCCCTAGAATCTTTCCGAGTTTTCCAACAGAACTCATCATATCAGGAGTGGCGATGGCCTTATCGAAATCGAGCCATCCTCCTGAAATCTTCTCTATCAACTCATCGCCACCTGCATAGTCGGCTCCAGCATCTATGGCTTCCTTCTCCTTCTGACCCTTAGCGAATACCAACACTCGAATCGTTCTCCCCGTTCCGTGGGGAAGGAGAACCGATCCCCTCACCATCTGATCAGCCTTCCTGGGGTCGACGCCTAATCTGATAGCCACATCCACGCTCTCATCGAAATGGGCATAAGAGCATTCGCTGACCAGCCTCAACCCCTCCCCAAGATCATATCTTTTATTTCGATCAATGCGCGCTTTCTCTTTGATATACTGCTTGCCCTTTTTCGCCATAAAGAGCCCCTTAAACGATCTCTATCCCCATGCTTCTAGCCGTCCCCTCGATGATCCTCATTGCCCCCTCTATATCGAGGGCGTTCAAGTCCGTACGTTTAACGTGGGCAATTTCCCTTATTTGATCCTTTGTTACCTTCCCCACCTTTTCCCTGTTGGGCTCACCAGAACCCTTGGCGATCTTTGCCGCCCTCTTTAAGAGGATAGCTGCGGGTGGGGTTTTCGTCACGAAACTGAAGGACCGGTCCCCGAAGATGGTAATCAAGACCGGGATAATCATTCCTTCTTGTCCCTGTGTTTTGCTATTGAATGCCTTGCAGAATTCCATGATATTAACCCCGTGTTGTCCCAGGGCGGGACCAACAGGGGGAGAGGGATTTGCCTGTCCCGCAGGGACCTGCAGTTTAACCACGCCAATCACTTTTTTCGCCATTCTCCCACCCTTTACGGCTTAGTCCTTCGGTTCATAAGTTCGATTACGAACTTATTTACTCAGGACTTAGTGCTGCCCTCGGCCATGAGCTCGGGCCGAATGGAGTGAGCATTTGCTTAAATGCTCTCCAGAAACTACGTCATTAGTATTTGCGAATCGAGGCACTTAACTCTTCTCCACTTGGATAAAATCGAGTTCTACAGGGGTTGATCTTCCGAAAATACTGACCAATACCTTTACCTTCCTCTTATCAGGCTTCACCTCTTCGACTGTGCCAACGAAATTAACAAAGGGACCATCGATGACCCTCACATTATCGCCGACGGCAAGGGAAACCTTCGGTTTCACCTTGGTTACCCCTTCCCTTATTTGGGCGATAACCTCCTCAATTTCTCCCTCTGGGATTGGAATCGGTCTCGTTCCTTCACCCGCGAAACCTGTCACCTTTGGTGTCCCCCTTACAACATGCCAGGTCTCATTATTGAGTTCCATCTTGACCAACATATATCCTGGGAAAATTTTCCTCTGCGAGGTTTTCCTCTTTCCCTTAACCAGTTCAACGACGGTCTCTGTGGGAACGAGAATTTCCGAAAAAAGGTCGGCCTTGCCTAGATTTTTAGCCCTCTCCTCCAAATTTGTCCTTGCTTTATTCTCGTACCCTGAATACGTATGAACGACATACCATTTCTTAGCCATAGACCAACGCTCACCCGAATTAGCCTAATATGACTTTGATAAGTTTCGATAACCAGAAGTCCACAATGCCCAAGAAGAAGGCACAGATAAAAACGGTAATGAGAACTACGACCGTTCCAGCGATAGCATCCCTTTTCGAAGGCCAGGTTACTTTCTTCAGCTCAACCCTTGCCTCCCTTAAAAACTGCCTTACTACCTGAATCCTTCCCACTGTTGCCTTCCTGCCTACCTCACAAAAAATGGCAGGCCAGGAGGGATTCGAACCCCCAACCCCCGGATTTGGAGTCCGGCGCTCTATCCGTTAGAGCTACTGGCCTCTCCATTTTCTGAAAGCCACTGACTTGTCGAAAAAGACTTGCTATTTCGTTTCCTTATGCGTGGTATGTTTGCGGCAACTCCGACAATACTTTTTTAATTCCAATCTGTCTGGAGTGGTCCGTTTATTTTTCGTGGTGGTATAATTCCTCCGTTTACATTCAGTACAAGCAAGAGTTACAATATTCCGCATGGAAAAATGTGCTCCTCTACTACCCCTTGATATCGCTGATGACCCCTGCGCCCACGGTCCTGCCCCCCTCCCGAATGGCAAACCGCAACTCCCTCTCCATGGCAATGGGCGTAATCAACTCCACCGATAACGATACATTGTCCCCAGGCATCACCATCTCCACACCCTCA
>DAOVGJ010000116.1 GCA_030672465.1 Pseudomonadota bacterium
AGGAGAGATTTGCCGTAAAGTGGTTCAAAGGAGGAACGAAATGGCGAGGCTTTTGGAGTATCAAGGCAAGGAAATTTTTAGAAAGAATGGGATTTCCGTTCCAAGGGGAAGGCTTGCCAAATCTCCTCAAGAGGCTAAGCAGGTAGCTGAGGAGCTTGGAGGGCCGATAGCAATTAAGGCTCAAGTGCTGATTGGCAAAAGGGGAAAGAGTGGGGGAATCAAGTTTGCGAAAAATCCTGGAGAAGCAGAACGAGATGCTCAAGATATCTTAACGTCAAAAATTGACAATAACCCAGTGCAAAGCGTTTTGGTAGAAGAGATGTTGGATATTGAGAAGGAGATCTATATGGGAGTAACCACGAGTGATACCACAAGGGCTCCTGTAGCCATATTTAGCTTGAGCGGAGGGATGGATATTGAAGAAGTGGGAGAGAGTCATTCCGAAAGGATATTTACCAAGGATATTTCGATTAGCCGGGGTTTTTACGAATTTGATGCACGTAATATGTTACGAAACGTCGAAGGGCTTTCTAGTAGCGAAACTAATACTTATGCTCAGATTATTACGAGGGTTTACGGGATTTACAGGAAATACGATTGTAAACTTGTGGAGATTAATCCTCTGGCACTAACAACCAGGGGAATATTTGCCTGTGATGCTCGCATAGATGTAGACGACGACGCCCTGTGGCGTCACCCGGAATTGGGTTTGGAAATTTCAGAAGAAGCGGGTGCGAGAGAACCGACACCTTTGGAGATCGCTGCAGGCCAGATTGACAAGAACGATCACCGGGGCAGTGCCCATTTTGTTCAGATCGACCCTGATGGATCATATGCCAAAAAACTCAAAAAAATCTCGATCGGATACGATTGTGTGGGGACGGGGTGTGCGATAACCCTACTAGATGAGATATTCCCCTTGGGTTACTACCCGGTGGATTTTTGCGATACTTCTGGTAATCCCACTTCTTTGAAGATGTATGCGGCCACAAAAATCGTATTCTCCCAACCAGGAATAAGAGGTTATCTCATGGTTACGGGTGTGGCTGCACAACAGCTGGACAATACGGCTCGAGGCATCATAAAGGCCCTAAAAGAGCTTTATCCAGAAACCGGTGGGAAGCCGAATATTCCCTGCGTCTTGTGTTTTCGCGGAAGATCCGATGACGTAGCAGTTCAGTTATTTAAAGATCATGGGATCAGCGACAGCCCATGGGTTAAGGTTTTATGGCGCTATAATACCGAAAAGAGCGCGGCAGAGGAATTTGATAGGCTGTATAAAAAGTGGGAGAAGGAAACAGGGGGGATATGAGATGGGAGAGGATGTTTTGGAATTTGAAACGATGGCAGGCGCTATCATTCGGTTCGATCTAGCCAAGTGCGATGATTGTAAAACCAAGGCCTGTATTGAAGCAGACCATCTTCCTTTTTTGGGGCCGGTTTTGGAGTTATTGGAGTTAAAGGAAGGAAGGCCTTCTCTCATGTGGAGCAAGGATGAAATCAAAAAGGGAAAATGTACGGATTGCGTGGCGTGCGAATTGGCGTGCCAACTCCATGGCAATGGAGGGGTTACCATAACCTATTCCATGCCGAAACTGGATGAGTATTTGGCAGAGTTAGAAAGAAAAGGGATTAAACCCGTGTACAAAAGATAGGAGTGCGAGGATGGCAATATTAGTAGATCAAAACACAGAAGTATTGGTTCAGGGAATCACGGGGAGAGAGGCAACCATTCGGGCTGGGGTAATGAAGGGATATGGGACCAAAGTGGTATGTGGAGTGACCCCGGGGCGTGGAGGAATGGAGGTCAGCGGGATTCCGGTCTATAATACGGTCGAAGAGGCAAAGGAAAACCATCCGAACGTCAGTGTAACTGCCGTATTTGTTGCTGCACGGTTTGCGAAAGATGCGGCTATTGAGGCACTGGATGCTGGTATCAAGGTGGTGGTCATGATTCCAGAGAGACTGCCCCATCAGGATATGCTTGAAATTATAGAGAAGGCCCGCGCTATGAAGGCCACAGCATTAGGGCCTAATTGTATTGGAGTGGTGAGTCCGGGCAAGGCCATTGTGGGGATGATTGGCGGAACCGCCGAACTCGCGAAAACCATTTTCAAAGAGGGATATTGCGGGGTGCTGTCTAGGAGTGGAGGTCACACGACCACAACGAGTTTCTATCTAACTCTGGCAGGTGTTGGTCAGAGTACGAGTATTGCTATCGGGGGTGATGCCTTCGTTGGATCGACATTTGTGGACCTCTTACCTTTGTTTGAAAGGGACGAACAGACGAAAGCGGTAGCGGCATTTGGAGAAATTGGGACGACTATTGAAGAGGATGCGGCCAGATTAATTAAGGAAGGGAAGTTTACCAAGCCATTTGTGATCTATTTGGCTGGAAAATATACGAGACCCGATACGAGATTTGGGCATGCTGGGGCGATTATCTCCCGGGGGAGAGGGACTGTTGAAGAAAAGGAGAAAGTATTGAGGGAGGCCGGTGCCTACATTGTGGATCATTTAGGTGACATAGGTGAGGTTGTAAAGAGAGCGGTTGCTGCACGTGAGGGAAGATAAGGGTATGAGGGAGGTTTGAGGATAGGTTCTACATTTGCCGAAAAAATGTTGGCTATGAAGTCGGGAAAGGGCAAGGTCTCTGCTGGAGAATTTGTTATCACCAAGGTGGACGGTTCCCTGGCGAATGATGTCACCTCCCCTCTCCTCATTCGTAGGTTCAAAGAGATGGGGTTAGAGAAGCCATACAAGCTGCCTGGAGGATTTGAGATATATATCGATCATTATGTCCCTGCCCCCACGATCAGGGCAGCAATGGAACATAGAAATATCCGTGAGTTCTTTAAGAGGTTCGATATCTACTTTTCAGAGGCTGGAAATGGAGGGCACCTGAGATTGCCCATCGAGAGGGGGCACTGCAGGCCAGGGATGCTTTTCGTAGGAGCGGATTCTCATACAGTCCTCCTGGGAGCCGTAGGGGCATTTGCTGCTGGGGTGGGTTCCTCGGAGCAGGCATACGTACTCTACAAAGGGGATCTCTGGTTCAAGGTCCCGGAGTCTATCAAGATCATTGTGGATGGCAAGCTTCCAGAGTACGCTATGGGAAAGGACATTATACTAAAGATCCTGGGGGATCTTGGTGAGACTGGTGCCCTTTACAAGGCCGTTGAATACACGGGACAAGCCATCAGCGATCTCAGCGTCGATGGAAGGATTGCAATTTGTGGTTTGACTCTCGAGATGGGGGGGAAGATTGGAGTTATCGAGGCGGACGAGAAGATTGTAGAGTATGTGAAGAAGAAAACGAACAAACCCTTTGAAGTGATCAAAGCGGATGATGATGCCAAATACTGGAAAACCTATCATTACGATGTCTCTGGACTGGAAGCCCGGATTGCTACTCCCCCGAGGATGGATATGGTCAAGGACGTAAAGGAGGTGGAAGGGATCGCAATAAACCAGACATATATAGGCTCTTGTGTGAATGGAGGATTGGAGGATATGGCCATGGCGGCCAGGATTTTACAGGGGAGAAAAGTCCATCCAGAGGTGAGGTGCGTTGTTGTTCCTCAGAGCAGGGAGATCTATCAAAATGCATTGAAAGAGGGGTATATACAAACCTTGTATGAAGCCGGAGCCATGTTGGCTCCATCCGGATGTGGCCCTTGTGTCGGTGGCCATATGGGGGTCATGGCTCCGGGAGAAAAGGTTGTCTCTACCGGGTGCAGGAATTTCCCCGGAAGGATGGGAAGCCCGGAGGCGGAGATATATGTTGCTTCCCCGGCCACAGCGGCCGCTTCTGCCATTGAAGGAAGAATTACTGATCCAAAGAAATACTTTTAGGAGGTCATCGGTGGAAACGATAAAGGGAAAGGTGGTCTACAAGCTTTCGGATGATATAAATACAGATAAGATATTGGCTGGCAGGTACCTGGTCCTTACCGGGGATGAAGAGTTGGCGGAGCACTGCTTTGAGGGCCATATTAAAGATTGGAAGGAGAAGGTTAAGAAGGGAGACCTCCTGGTGGCAGGAGAGAACTTCGGATGCGGGAGTTCAAGGGAACATGCACCTATAGCGTTAAAAAGTTCAGGCATTGCAGCCGTCATAGCCGAAAGCTTGGGAAGGATTTTCTACAGGAATTCCATTGCTGTAGGGTTGCCAGTGATTCAGGGTCCTGGAATATCTAAGAAGGTGGAGGAAGGTGATGTCCTGGAGATCGATCTAGATAATGGGAAGGTCACTAATACACGAACCAAAGAAGTGATCCGCTTCGATCCCTTTCCGGATTTCATTCAGGCCTATTTGAATGAAGGGGGCCTCTCGAGTTACGTCCGTAATAGGCTGATTAAGAATGGCTGAGAGTGTAATCAAACCAAAAGAATCGAAAAAGCTCATCGCTAGAAAGATTCTTGAGATGGATTCGGATAAAAGGGTGTTAAAAAAGGAGTTATTGTGATTCATCCAGGGGGATCTTGAGCCTAATAGAGACGGAGCTTTTTGCACAATTTCCGAACCACAGAGGCACTCCCCGTCAGTCTGGAGCCCACAAAAGGAAACGCTTACTCCCCTCCACTCATCAGCGCATCTTTTTTTGCCCTTTCCTCGGTCGAGCTCTACCATCCTGAATACCTTCAGCTGGCCAACAGTGTTTGGGACAGCCTTCTGAAGGACTGCAGGTCCGGCCGATACCTTATCTAGGAGGACAAAGCGTCAGCCGACAAATTAATGCAAACTATGAATCCTGAGATGATAGACATGCTTTGTCGGGGCGACGATAGCAAGAGACCGTGGATGGAGGCCTGGCTGTTCTACTAATATCATCACTGATCTTTGACAGTTGAAAAAAATAAGTTTTGTAATTTCAGGTACATAGATATA
>DAOVGJ010000262.1 GCA_030672465.1 Pseudomonadota bacterium
CATCTCCAGGGCCTTTGGGAGCCTGAGAACTCTCCTTCGAATAGCCCACCCATTCATCAAGGATACGGGGATCATTATTGCCCTGAAGGGACAGATGGGGGAGAGGGAGAGGCTGAATAACAATGCCGTAACACGGTTTAATATGACGCTGCAAAGGGCGGTTTCATTCACCCTTCCCTTCATCGATGCCGACCGAACACTTCTCTTCTTTTCTGGAAAGGCATCCTGCTAAATGAACCCCTCGGAGGGATTCCCGGTAATAAAGCATAGCGGCGTCAATCGGTATTTTTCTCTTTTCAAAGTGGACACTTTATGTTATATTTCAGCTAACGTGCAAGGTCAAAACATCGAATAATTCAGAATAGTTAGCATTAAATCCAAGAGTTCATAATTATAAAGGGATTTTTAAAAAACTAGGCAAACGAGCTCTGAGCGCAAAATCATGTAGTGTTGCAGTGCTGCAGTCATGCGGTTCTGCGGTTCGGATTCTAGCTTAACTACGCGCGCAGTGAAGCGAGCTTTAGAATGGTCTAAAAAATATTTTGAGCGGCGAAGAGCGAGTTTTCCAGAGATCTCATAAAAGTAAAGGCAGTAAGCGATAGATGATAAGGATTATCTGTATTGCCAACCAGAAGGGTGGTGTTGGCAAAACCACCACGGCGGTTAACCTGGCAGCATGTATCGCCGCCGCGGAGAAAAGGACGCTCTTGGTCGATATCGATCCCCAGGCCAATTCCACTAGCGGGGTTGGATGTGCTAGGGATGAAATAAATGAGAATATCTACCACATCCTCATCCGTGGATATGGAATAGAGGGGATTATCAGGCAGACCGAGATACCATATCTGGACATCGCCGCCTCCAACTCGGATCTCATCGGAGCCGAGGTGGAGTTGATCAACGAACTGGCCAGGGAGAAGAAGCTGGATACGATCCTCCAGGAGGTGAAGGGGGTATATGACTATATCTTCATCGATTGTCCCCCCTCCCTTGGACTTCTGACTATCAATTCCCTCACTGCCTCTGACTCGGTGATTATCCCCCTCCAATGTGAATACTATGCCATGGAGGGTCTGTCCCAGCTTCTCAAAACCATTCGGTTGATAAAGCGCTACCTAAATCCGGGACTGGAGATCGAGGGGATTTTGTTAACGATGTTCGATATTCGAAACAACCTCTCCCACCAAGTGGCTGAGGAGGTCCAAAGCCACTTCAAGGATAAGGTATTTAAGACCATCATCCCTAGAAATGTGAAGTTGAGCGAAGCCCCTTCCCATGGGAAGCCGATTCTCCTTTATGATATCAATTCGAAGGGTGCTGAAAGCTATTTAAATCTGGCTAGGGAGATTTTAACCAACGGTAAGGGCTATGGTGACTAAACGACCGGCTTTAGGAAAGGGCTTGGGGGCCTTAATTCCCGATATGGAAAAGGAAGACCGGAAAAATTTCTTCTTCTGTGGAATTGAAGAAATTTCCCCCAGCAGATATCAACCCAGAAAGAGATTCGATGAAAGGAAACTGGATGAGTTAGCCGCCTCCATTAAGGAGAAGGGGATAATTGAACCCTTAATCATCAGAAAAATAGATGGAGGGTACGAGCTCATCGTTGGGGAAAGGAGGTGGCGGGCAGCTCAGAGAGCGGGAATAAAGGAGGTTCCTGTCATCGTAAGGGATGTCACCACCGGCGAGGCACTGGAGTTAGCCCTGATCGAAAACCTTCAAAGGGAAGACCTCAATCCCTTAGAGGAAGCGGAGGCCTACAAGAGGTTAATGGAGGAATTCCGATACACCCAGGAGGAGTTGGCCAAGAGGATCGGTAAGGACAGGACAACGGTGGCCAATGCCGTAAGGCTTCTCAAATTGCCTCAAGAGATTAAGGCCTACCTCGCCGACGAAACCATCTCCAGCGGACATGCAAGGGCTCTCCTCGGATTGAATAGCCCGGAAGAGCAGAACATGGCCTGTGCAAAGGTCATCAAAAGGGACTTTTCCGTGCGGGAGACCGAAAGGCTGGTAAAGAGGTTAAATGTCCAAAGATCGAAAAGGGACATAGCTGTGAAGCCCCCTAACGAGGAGGAACTACACCTTGAGTATTTAGAGGAGACGTTGAGAAAATTTCTGGGTACCCAGGTGCGGATACCCAAAAAGGGAAGGAAGGGTAAAATCGAGATCGAGTTCTATTCCAAGGAGGAGCTGGAAAGAATCATTGAGATAATCATGGGTTCCCCACCATAAAAACATGATAGTGTGGCTCATGATCCAATAGATCGACGGACCTGCCTTTTACCATTCGCCCACCTTGCCACCATAGCGAAGTTACCCAATAAATCCTAGATTAAATCTTGACGGTCTCGTAAAAAGTCAAAAATGGGACGGCAAAGTAAAAAGCTCCAAATGCAAGGCTTGCAAATCTTGAGGAATGAGGCGTACTTACCAGTACGCCGCAGTGACGAAAGATGAAGCGTAACGCAGCAGTTGGACTTTTTACGAAGCCGTCAATCTTGGTCCTCTGATAAATCTCACCAAAGGAGCTGGAAAACGGCTGAATGGGTTAACTGAAGACGGGCTGTTGCCTAAATCCCCTTTCGCTCACTAAACAGACTTTTTGACCATTCTAAAGTTCGCTTCACTGCAAGCGTAGTTAAACTAGAATCCGGACCGCAGAACCGCATGACTGCAGCACTGCAACACTGCATGATTTTGCGCTCAGCGCTTCCTTTTCCAGTTTTTCACCGTAATTTCATTCTGGAGTTTCTGGATATTACTCTTCCTTTCGACTGAGTCCTTCGGGTCTGCCCTCAATGAGTAACCCACTTCTACAGCAAATTTTCGCTCATAGGCAATGGTATTCTCCAGAAACTAATGAAACTGGTTTATTTATGGGAGAAGCATCTCTAATTCCGTGATGGAAGATAAAAATGGCTCACCTTATACTGTGAGTGGAAACAGTAAATCACAGGAGGTGAGTCATGAAGGAAATGAAAGTATCCTTCGAGATAAGGATAACATTACAGCAGACAGATGTCCATTGGGTGGAGCAGGAGTTGTTGAGGGTGAGGCAGGAGGTATTTTTGGAGGTGTTCAAGCGGGTGATGGAGCAGATTGAGAGACAGGGGTTGAAGCGGATGAGGCGATGTAAGAGGTGTGGGCGGGTGTTGGTGAGAAATGGGAAGGAGAGAAAGGAGATCAAGACACTGGTTGGGACGGTAAGGATCAATCGGGTGCGTCTACGTTGTCAACGGTGTAGGCAGGATATTTATCCGTTAGATCAGGCGCTTGGGTTAGTTCGTAGGGAGCGGGTGACGATGGGGGTGAGGGAGCGGAGTTTGTGGGCGGCGGTGGAGGTCAGTTATGAGAAGGCTCATGAGTTTTTGGAGAAGTTTACGGGCTTGGAGGTCAGTCGCAAGAAGATTCACCAGATGGCCTTGGAGGAGGGGCGGAGGATAGAGCGGTGGGAGGAGTAGAGGAGGCGGGTTGTATTTGAGCAAGGCAAAGAGATCGAGGCAGGGGCGAAGGTTCCCGAGGTGCTTTATATTCAGGTAGATGGTACGGGGGTGAATGATCGGGCCAGTGGGCAGTAGATGGCGTGTAAGGTGGGGGCGAGTTTTAGCCAGCGGGCGGTGGTCTCGAAGGGTCGGGGGTGGTTGGTGGACAAAAGGAGTTATGCGTCGATTGAGGGGGCTGAGGCCTTTGGGGAAAGGGGAGGGAGATTCTTCAGAGGTTAATGGTGGAGGGTTCGAGGTCAACCGATGTTGAGGAGGGGAAAAAGATTGTGGGAGTGATGACGTACGTGAGGGGCAATCTGGATTGGATTGCGAATATTGCGAAGGTGCAGGGGTATGGGACGGGGCCGGTGGAGAAGACGGTGGATATAGCGGTTGCTCGCAGGCTTAAGAAGCGAGGGATGAGCTGGTACAGGGGAGG
>DAOVGJ010000070.1 GCA_030672465.1 Pseudomonadota bacterium
GGGTCGGATCGATACTGGAAAAGACCCTGAAGAATATGTCGTTGGATAGAAAATTGAAGGAGCATAAGGTCTGGGATATTTGGGACAGTGTCGTGGGGGACTACGTGTCCCGCCACGCTCAACCCGACTTCATGAGGAATAAGATCCTCTTCGTAAGGGTTTCCAGCTCTCCGTGGATGCAGCAACTCTCTTACATGAGCACGGGAATCGTTGAGGCACTCAATAAGAGACTGGGCGCGCCTATCGTTGAAGAGATCCGTTTCAAATTGGGAGAGATCGATCCTCAATGGAAACCAACCCCAACCCCTTCGCTATCTTCAAATCCGATCCCATCGCTGCGCAAGGGCATCTCGAAGGAGATTCAAAAAAGCCTCTCCCCTATCAAGGATATGCAAATGAGGGAGATTCTCGAAAGGGTAATACTTAAGGACCTGGGGAGACGAGAGGGAAAAGATTGCTGATTATCGCCTCGGTGCAACCCCTTTCTTCGATGGGATTTCTCGATAGACTTCCTTGAGGGGAATCCCCTTGGCCTCGGCGATTCTCTTACAATCCTCAAACTCGGGCATTACGTTAACGATCCGACCCCTCTGGTCAGTGGAGACCTTGAGCCTCACCGTACCATATTTGGTCTCCACCTCTTCCATTCTTCGACTCAATTTTGCCCTTCGGACGGGATAGAGGCGCACCCCGATGGAGGTCGATTCCCTGAAGAGGGTATCGATGATCGTATCAACCTCCGCTTCGTGGCTGAGGACTCTGATCGTAATGCCAGGGCGGTTCTTCTTCATCTGGATGGGAGTGAAGGTCACGTCCAGAGCTCCCGCTTCGGGAAGCCTCTCCATGAGGTAGCCATGAATTTCGGGGGACATATCGTCAATATCGGTCTCCACTACCCAAACTCGATCTCCCTCCCACGCTCCTTCACCCTCCCCTAAGATAATTCTCAATACGTTCGGGATTTCCTCGAATACCCTATCACCCAACCCATACCCCACCCTTTCGATCTTCATCTGGGGAATGTCACCGAAGTCGTCCGAAAAGGAGGTTAAAATAGCTGCCCCTGTAGGCGTAACCAGTTCTTCATTCAAAGAGGAAGAATAGATGGGAATCCCCTTGAGTATCTCGAGGGTGGCCGGTGCCGGAATGGGTAATCGCCCATGTTGCCCCCGAACAAACCCAGACCCCACGGGAATTCTCGAGGCGAATACCCGCTCAATCGCCAGGTGGTTCATCCCAACAGCAGCCCCTACCACATCTACGATGGAGTCAAGCGCACCGATTTCGTGAAAGTGAACCTCATCGATCTTTTCATCGTGAATCCTTGCCTCGGCGGTGGCCAATCGATGGAATATATCAAGGCTCCTCTCTTTCACCGGCAGCTCCAAAGGGCTCTCTTCAATCATCCGTTTAATTTCCCGATAGGAACGTTGAGGGCCTTCCTCCCCCCGGGTCTTCACCTTCGCATGGGTCCCATAGATCTTCATCCTTTCATCGCGTCTGAGCTCTATGTCGAATGGTTCAACCCCCACCTTGGCCACCTCCTCGCGTAGGACGGACTCCGGCAAACCGACATCGATCAAGGCCCCGAGGACCATATTCCCGCTGATACCGGAGAAACAATCGAAATAACACACCCTCATGCCGAACCACCTTTCCCTCGAACGGCGAAAGTATCCGTGGACATCAGCTTCCCACCTCCACGCGAATGGATACCCCTGTTCTTACCGTCTTCAGCACTTTGGGATCGCCAACTACCTTTCCGAAGACGTTCACCGGACTGGCTGGCTTGATCTCATCCCCTCGACTGTTTGGCGTTGGGCCGAAAAAAATGCAGAATGCGTTACCGGGCGGCCAATACCCCATATCTCCCAGTTCCACAACCTCCCGGGCCGAATCCTCCAATTCGGTCTGGACCGGAGTGGAGAAATAGATTTCATCCCCCCATGTATTAACCTGGGATTCAAAGGGAAGGCCCTTCCAGATGAGATCAGCTGTCCTTGTCTCATTCAATTCACCATACACCTCCACTTCGCCCACCGTAACCTTAATCCTCCTGCTCATCGTCCCTCCTCCCCAACCTCACTCTCCGGCCTGCCCGCCTTTTCGGAATCAATTTCCCCCTCCACCTCTCCCTCATCGATGGGCTCGAATTCATCGTAAAGGCTTCGATCCTGAACCCCGATATCGGCAAAGATTGTTTCCAGCTCAATTTCGTAAGGTCTACCGCTTCCCCCTCTTCTATGACGGGTTTGGACCCGAATTAAGAGGAAACCCAGGGCAAGCAGAAGATAGCTTGGAGCCTCCTTGATGGCTACTTCAAGGGTGGCCGGAACTGCTCCGGTCTTGAGCCAATCCGTGAGGAAGACCCTTAGGGTATTAATCAATAAAATCCCGAGGATAACGTAGTAGGCCAAAAGCGTCTTCCGAATATTCCCGGACAATGTACCCACCAATTCCCCGTGGATTCTCCTGAAATGCTTCCAACTCTTTGAAATGGATCTGAGGATTTCATTGCGAACATCCTCATCTTGCTCATGAATTTTGAGGGTTATCTGTTTATCATTTCGAAAGTGGAGATATCTCCGAAAGAAGGTATCCATTTCCTGAGTTATCGAGTCGTAATTCCTTACATTCCGGTAAATACAAAAGGCCACAAGGACAACCAACACAAGGGTAATCCATTCATCCAGTCCTAAGAGTGCAAATAATAACGGTTTGATGGGCTGGAGATATGAGATGAGCCAATGTTCAGCAGGGGATCCGATCATATTCTTTCTAAAGCCTTAGACGCGAGAAGACCCCTTGACCTACCACTTCTATTTCCTAGACCGTCCCTTCCCGGTCCCTGTTGACGAGGCTGGCCACGTATCCGGCCCCAAACCCATTATCGATGTTGACCACGGAAATCCCTGATGCACAGGAGTTGAGCATGGCAAGTAAGGCTGCAATCCCTCCAAAACTGGCCCCATAACCCACGCTCGTGGGGACGGCGATGACGGGCCGGTCAACCAATCCCCCGACAACGCTTGGTAGGGCACCTTCCATTCCCGCAACGACGATGATCACGTTGGCCGATTGGATCATCTCGCCCTTGCTCAATAACCTATGAATCCCGGAAATTCCCACATCGTAGAGCCGTTCCACTTGATTGCCCATCATCTCCGCGGTAAGAGCCGCCTCTTCGGCCACTGGAATGTCAGAGGTTCCCGCACTAATCACCAGAATGAGCCCTTTCCCCACGACCTCAACCTCATGATTCATGAGGGTAATGATCCCGGGGATAGGGTGATAACGTGCCTC
>DAOVGJ010000120.1 GCA_030672465.1 Pseudomonadota bacterium
CGTCTCCAGCCATACAGCCTCTATGGCCGGTGACTACGAGGTCTTCTCCGCGGCCCTCTCCCAGCATGGTGTAGTGGAAGCCAGAGATGAATTTGAGCTGGTCTCCTTCTGTGAAGCCCTGAGCTGTTATAATCGATCCATTGAAGGTAAGATCGGTATCATTACCGTCAGCGGAGGTCACGGGGCCCTGGCCGTTGATGCCTGTTTCACCTATGGCCTTTCAGTACCGACCTTATCGGAGCAGCATCAAGCTGAGATCAGGGAACAAGTTTCACCGAGGGTGAGAGCAATCGCCTCTTATAACAACCCCATCGATTTAACGGGCAGCGCCGTAGATGATGATTTTATCGCCGCAGCCAAATTCCTGAACAGCAGACGGGAAGTTGACTGTGTCCTGATACTGCTTCTGCCCTATACGCCTGGGATCACCTCGGATTTGGGTGCCCGATTGAGCCAGATCTATCGGCAAGAAGGCAAACCCCTGATCGCCTACGTGCCCCATGTGGAAAAATACCGTATATTCATCGAGGGGTTTGAACTCAACCGGATACCGGTGGCCCATTCCATTGAAGGGGCTGTGCACATGGCAGAGGCCTTGAGAAGGTGCCAACCTTGTTGAAGAAAGGGATAAGGAACATACTATCTGGTTCGAAGGATGTGGGCTGGGTCTTAGAGCCGGAGGCTAAGCGCCTATTTTCCCTTGCCGGCCTGGACGTCCCCCGATTCACCTTGGCAACCACGGCAGAGGAGGCAGCTCGGTTTGCCCGAGAGATCGGTTATCCCATCGTTGTGAAGGTTGTTTCTCCTCGGATTGTCCATAAATCAGACAGGGATGGGGTGGCGGTGGGTATCAATAGTGATGGGGATGTGGCCGAAACCTTTGATCGTTTCAGCCGGATCGAGGGCTTTACCGGCGTGCTCGTTGAGGAGATGATCTCTGGCCTAGAACTAATGGTGGGCGCCAAGATCGATTACCAATTTGGGCCGGTGATTCTCCTGGGAATGGGTGGCACCGGGGTGGAGATTTATCGAGATATCTCCCTGAGGATGGCGCCCCTCCTCCAGAGAGATGTCGAATCGATGGTGAGGGGCCTTAAGGCAGGCCGGCTTCTGGAGGGTTACCGGGGCTCGGAACCGATCAACCTGTCCGAATTGACCAGGCTCCTTGTGACCTTTTCCAGTTTGGTTATGGATCTTGAAGAATTTATCGAATCCATCGACCTCAACCCGGTCATCTGTTCGTCAACCAAGTGTGTTGTAGCGGATGCCAGAATCATGCTCAAGGGTAAGTAACCAGGGGATTCCGAAAGGGACTTCTCCAGATCCTGGGGAAAAGAGATGACAAATGAAGGATTAACATGCTCGATACTATCTGTCTCTGAAAACCCCCTCTTCCCCCTCTCTTTTTGGAATGACCGGTTCATTAATTCTCCCATCGCCCTGCATTTCTGGGCCCCGCCGCTCTGGGCAGCGGTTTTTCCCGTGACATTTCAATGAGATACGCGGAATATCGGATGAAGTTGTATTTTTGCGAGGGATGTGTTGGATGATCGGCCTTTCAACGGCGTGGCTCACTGAGAGAGAAGGCATAACGGGTCAGGATATCGTTGGAGAGATCCTTCACCTGGGATTCAGTGCGCTGGAATTGGAGTACCGTATTAGGGAAACAACATACCGGGAAATGCGGCCTCTGATCTTCAAGGAAAACCTCAAGGTAATGAGCGTTCATAACTTTTTCCCCCTTCCTGATGACGTTCCCCTTTCAAGCGCCAGCGGCGATCGGTTTCTGCTTTCTTCTCCGGACAAAGATGCAAGGGATTTGGCCATCCGCATGACTATCCACACCATCGAATATGCACAGGATCTGGGTGCTGCGGCTGTCGTTCTCCATCTGGGCAGGGTGGAGATGGAACCGGAGAATGAGCGTCTGTATGATCTGTTTAACCGCGGGAGCCTGTCCTCTCCCGAAGGGCGTCTGTTTCTTGAAAGTAAGCTAAAGGAGAGAAGGGAAAAGAGGGGGCCCTACCTGGAGAGCATCTTCTTCAGCCTGGATCGGTTAAATCGCGAGGCCGAAAAGCGCGGTATCCTTTTGGGAGTTGAAAATCGGTACCATTATCACGAGATACCCGACTTTGAGGAGATCGGGCTCATCCTGGACCATTTCTCCGGAGGATCCATCCGGTACTGGCACGATATGGGCCACGCCCACGTCTTGGAAAGGCTTGGCGTTATTGAACCAAGATCGCTTCTTCCATCCTATGCACCCTTTACTGCGGGCATTCATATCCACGATGCCATCGGAACTGACGATCACCTGGCTCCGGGGGCTGGGGAAATTGATTTCGTGGGCCTAGCGGGTTTTCTACGGTCCGCTCCCATCAAGATCCTGGAGGTTCACAAAAAATCGAATCGGCTCGAACTGATAAATGGCAAGGACATGTTGAAAAGAATCGGCGTAATATGAGATCTTGTTCCGAGGAGGTTAGACCTCCTCCACCAATGAGGTGGACCACTTGAGTCAGTAGGAAATAATCGGAAGGAGGTGTTCGCAATGAAAAGCGACAAGGTAAGAATTGGGTTCGAGAGGATACCCCATCGGTCACTGCTCCGTGCTCTCGGGCATACTGATGAACAGATGAAACGTCCCCTGGTGGGGATCGTGAATTCCGAGAGCGAGATCAACCCCGGGCATATGAACCTGGGCAAGGTGGCGGCCGCGGTCAGGGACGGGGTTCTCATGGCGGGGGGCACGCCCGCAGTGTTCCAAACCATCAATATTTGTGACGGGCTGGCAATGGGCCATGAGGGAATGCGGTACCCGCTCCCGAGCAGGGAAATCATTGCCGACTCCGTTGAGGTGATGGCCCAGGCCCACGCCTTTGATGCACTGGTTTGTGTCACCAATTGTGACAAAATTACCCCGGGAATGCTCATGGCTGCGGCACGGATCAACATCCCCAGTATCATTGTCAGCGGCGGGCCCATGTTGGCGGGGTGTGTGAAGGGACAGTGGGTTGACCTAAGCGACGCCTTCGAGGCTGTCGGGCTCTACAAGAGTGGAAAAATTACCGAAGAGGAACTGGCGGAGTGGGAAAACAGTACCTGCCCGACCTGCGGTTCCTGCGCCGGTATGTTTACGGCCAATACCATGAACTGCATGGCTGAGGCACTGGGAATGGCACTTCCCGGAAATGGCACAATACCGGCGGTCTATTCCGAGAGGTTGCGCCTTGCCACGGAAGCCGGAATGAAGGTTATGGAGCTGCTTGAGAGGGGAATCAGGTCGCGGGATATTCTAACCATGAAGGCGTTCGAGAATGCCGTGAGGGTTGACATGGCAATAGGTGGGTCTACCAATACTATCCTCCACCTCCCGGCCATCGCCCATGAGGCCGGCCTTGAACTCTCCCTCCATACCTTCCGCGCCATCAGCCAAAAGACTCCTCAACTGTGCAAGCTCAGCCCTTCGGGTGATCATTTCGTCCAAGATCTTTACTGGGCGGGAGGAATCCAGGCCCTCATGAAGCTCCTTGCCGACGCAAAGCTTGTTTCTCCTGATGCCTTGACGGTGGTGGGAAGGACTCACGGCGAGGTCTGGAAGGAAGCGGGGGTTGAAGTAAAGAGGAGTGATGTCATCCGTGCCGTGACTGCTCCATACCGACCTGACGGGGGGATAGCAATATTGTATGGTAACATCGCTCCTGAGGGGGCTGTGGTCAAGAAGGCTGCTGTAGACGAGGCCATGTTGCAACACAAGGGACCGGCTAGGATCTATTACTGCGAGGAGGACGCCGTCCAAGCTCTCATGGAGGACCAGGTAAAAAAGGGTGACGTTGTCGTGATCCTGAATGAGGGGCCAAAAGGTGGGCCGGGAATGAGGGAGATGCTCGCGGCCACTTCCATCGTTGCCGGGATGGGTTTGGACCGGGACGTGGCCCTTGTAACTGACGGCCGATTCTCGGGGGCAACTCGCGGTGCAGCCATAGGCCACGTATCACCGGAGGCAGCCGAAAACGGCCCCATAGGCCTTCTGAGGGATGGAGACATCATCAAAATCGATCTCTTGAACGGGACGTTGAATGCAGAACTGAACGACGAGGAATTCGATAGAAGACGGGATGAAGGCGGCCCTCCGAAGTTGAGGGAGGTGTCGGGTTATCTCCGGAGATACAGGCAATTGGTGACTTCAGCGGCCACGGGGGCAATTCTCAAGGGCTGATACCCCCACCCGTCCTCTCAAGGTAAACCCTAAGCAGTGCAGGATCGATTGAGAGTTCATTAGTCATCCGCCATGAAAGATTTCGGGCATGCTCCCAGGAGTAATTTTGAACAAGATTTTAGGTAACGAAAAGCTCATCTTCTAGATGAGAATTGATGACATAGTTTTTGAAGATGATGAGTTCGACGAGCTTGCCCTCGAGATTATACCTTTCGACACGGAGGGGGAACCAGTTTTTCCTGGAGACAAACACCTGATATTTTTCAAGGGATTTCCCCTCGATATAATCCAGGGCCCAAAACAAGAATTGTATTCGCTCCCCATCGTCTTGGAATTCACTCTCCCTTTGCTCAATTGATTTCAGATTGTTGAAAATGAACCGAATGAAATACCCAACATCCGTCTGGTTGATTCGCTGTCCGCTCGGAGTCTTGGCAATGGGGGCATCGACGGAGAAGCGAAACTTCAGGGCCGGCAAGAATCGGAAAGGCCGCACGGTTAGTTTTTCATCACCGCCCCTGTAGAATATGCTCACCCCTCTATAAGGATAAGAGAAATCCACGCGGAATTTTTTTCCTTTCTTAAAGAAAAATTTTATCCGCCATTGCTGATCCTCTATCCCCTCGTTATAGTACGTTACCTCTGTCTCACAGGTAAAATCCTCCACGTTTTCGAATACCGATATCATCTTTCGAACCACGGCAAGTATCTTCTCTTCTCCGGAAGGTTCTGCGGACGCCCTAAGGCTTGTCGCCTCGAGAAGCATCACAGCCGATAACAAGAATATCGAAAGGCCCTTAACCATCTACTTGAAGACGAAGTTTTTTTCGAAGAGTCGTGGGTCATCGAAATGTGCCCGGCCA
This sequence comes from Pseudomonadota bacterium, assembly GCA_030672465.1. Classification (GTDB taxonomy): domain Bacteria; phylum Desulfobacterota; class BSN033; order WVXP01. The sequence goes on from DAOVGJ010000120.1 coordinate 5,083, forward strand.
ACGAGGGCGATGGGGTGGTTGCCTCTTTGGCGCATGCTCCCAACCGATGGTACCCCCATGGAAAAGAAGAGAATCTCCTCCTTCCATCTATCTGAGCCCTTGGCAATTCCCTCTGCATCGAACATGCTTTCAGCTCTGTCCCCTTCACGGGGTAAGGTCTCCAAAATTGCGTAGGGGACCAGTTCGTAAGCAATTGAATCCGGAGGAATTTCCGAAGCCAGCATACGCTCAACCTGATGATATCCCGAATTCACACGGATACCGAGGCGGTACCCAGGACTTACCTCCGGGAGCCATTGGGGCATGAATGGGGGAAGCCCAAAGGATTTGGAGACCACTCGATCCAAACGCTCTTTCTTGGGCGCGAAGAAGTGGTAGCATCCACAGTTGTTCATCACGTCAACCATGAAAGGATGCCCCCGAGCGTCCAGGGATATCCGAACGGTCAATCCGTCCAAATGGCCTCGTTCAATCCAGGGGGACCTTTTGCCGGCTCGCCTGGGATACCAGATGGCGTAGTTGATTTGAAGGACAGGCTTCCATTTGAGTAAGGCATGGGAAATATAGTAATATACGATGCGTTTTTGCGAATCGATCGCCAAACCGTCTCCCTCCCAACCAACTCGTCCAAACTGATCATACGGAGCGGCAACATCCTGGAAAATGATAGGCGCGAAATGAGCAACAATTTTTTCCTCCTCCTCTCCCTTTGGCCAAGGCACCCCCAAGGGGTTTTTTCGAGAATCCTCGATCAGCTCTTGAATCTCCTTTCCACGAAGAGGCGCTCCCTGAGAGGGGACAAAGGCAACAAGGTCTCCCTCAACGGGGAGGTCGTCCAGGTTCATAGCGTACCACGACTCAAACTCATCTCTAGTGGTTTCCGTACCAATGATTACAGCAATTGAAAACAACGGGTAGAGCCCTATGGCCCTCCTAGGAAAGGAATATTCGTCCGGTATTTCGACAAACGGATACAGGGTCTCATAAAAATCCGATCGGGTTATGTCATGTTCGAGAAGCCTGGAAGAACAGTACTCCACGCGGGAAAATAATTCCTCTCGATCCGGTTGACCCGTTTTTTTCGACTCCAAGGAGAGGATTACCTCATTTGGCAGATTGCGTATCTCCTTTTTTCTGGACCTCAGGTCTAACTGTTGCATCCACCGAATCCACTGTTCTCGCTCTTGGCCGTTTTTCAAGTTTTTCCCCAAGGATGAGAGAAAACGATTTGTTCGAAGGTAGGGAAAGCCGGGAATGGGGAAGCTTGAGGCATCCCATACACCGGACTTCTTTATTTTTTCGTCCAGTATGCTGAGAAATTCCTGGCACTCCTCCGGTCTCTCAGACAAAAAAGGGATCCGTTGCGGTGAAAGGGTTGAACACCCGAATAGGAAAACAAGGAAGAAGGGAATCAAGAAATTCCGATATCGTCTCATTTTCATCCTCCCGCGGAGTGCATACGTATTTCATCAACACCTAGCGCAGAGACTTCATCTCTCCATGGCGCTTATCGGGAATTGTTATACAGCCTGTGTGGGTTTGAAACCAATGCTATCAAACGGGTTAACAACGCTGGTCGTAATGTTCCGTAAATGGGAAC